>NZ_JBJPHT010000032.1:0-72784 GCF_052939475.1 Phormidesmis sp. 146-20 | reverse complement strand
GGATGAGGGATGAGGGATGAGGGATGAGGGATGAGGGATGAGGGATGAGGGAGGAAAAGTTTCGCTGCGGTGTTGAAATCTTCTGTCCCCCAGCCAATTCTGATGAACTTTGAGACAAAAATTTCAGGTCAAAGTCTCTCACTCGTGGGTGATTTAAGGTGGCGACCCGAATCTGCGATCAGAGCGTGAAACTTTCTTGTTCGGAACACGATCGTTCCGCTTTCAAATAGAACAATTGGGGTTGGGAGGGCGATCGTTCCGCTTTTAAATAGAAGCATTCCGCTTTTAAATAGAACGATTGGGGTTTGGGAGTGAATCGTTCCGCCCTTAAATAGAACGATTGGGGTTCGAGGAGTGAATTGTTCCGTTTTCAAATAGAATTGTTCCGTTTTCAAATAGAACGGTTGGGGTTTGGAGAGCGATCGTTCCGCTTCACGAAATGAACTTAGCGAATTGCCAGCCGGGATTAGGAGCTATTTAATCCTTGATCCTTAGCTTTGGTTGGTGACGGGGTGTTGACCATAGAAAGGGAGGACTTCTGACCAGAGCGATCGCTCTCCCCGACTCCATTTCAGATGGGCGAGTTCTAAAAGGTTTGTCACCTGTTCGCCTTGATGAGGGTCTGCTTCCACAAGATGATAAGGGGTTGAATAAGCTGAGAGCGTCTGGTGCCAGAGGTCAGGAGTCATCACAGAATCAGGCAAAACCGCCGTCAAATTGTCTGAAGTCGCTTGATAAAGAGCGGTATAAAGTTCGCCCCGTTGGGCTGGCATCTGGATGGCGATCGTTTCCTTGGTCGAGCGATGGGCATAAGCAACGACGGCCAGACTCGACACCCCAAAGAGCGGAATTTCTAACTGTTGTGCCAGAGTGCGGGCGGTGACCACTCCAATGCGCGTTCCGGTAAAACCACCGGGGCCGATCGCTACTGCAATAAATCCGAGATCTGTCCAGGTTTGAGGGTGCAAAAAGTCTGACAGCATCTGGTGCAAATAGTTGGAGACTTCACGCCCTAGATCCCAAACTTGATGTCGAGAGTCTTCCACAAAATCGCTCAAGGCCAGTCCCAAATCTGGGCTGCTGGTATGAATAGCCAATCCGTATTTTTTCACAAAGCTATTGTTGAGATTAAAGACTGGTTTTTGATTGTCACACAATTCAACTTGGAATCAACCTCAACTCGACAGAAATTCTTCGCTGCCGTTGCAACTCTAAGAGAGCTAGATGAGTCCCCCATTCATCATCAACTTTGAACTAAAATTTCTTGCCTCAAAGTTCCCCAAAATTGGCAGCTTGGAGGGCAGAAGATCTTAACAACGAGGCGAAGATTCATCAAACTGACGCTTTATTAAATTCACGATTTTTGAGCCTTCTCTCAAAGTCCCAAAATTGCCAAAAGCTCCAAAAACACGCCATTTGTCCACCCAAACCCCACCTCATTAGAAGAGTAGCCAAACAAAATCTCTTGAGACACATCGGACGAGCAGCTACACACATCATATTTTTCGACCAGCGTCCCCTGTTTTTCAAATTCCTGAACCAGCAGCGCCACAAATTTGCGAGCAATGCGATGGCCCGCTTCAACATAGCCATATCGACACAACCCCTGCACCGCGATTAACTGCAACGGGGCCCACCCAAACGGCGCATCCCACTGATTGCCACTGACGCAAGTGCTGGTCAACAACCCGCCCGGAGCCTCAAAGCGATCGAGATTCTCAGCCACTCGCTTGGCCTGTTCGATAGAAGCAATTCCCACCCACAGCGGATAAAAGGTGGTCGCAAACTCATAATAGCGGCGAGTTTTGGTGTCTAAGTGATAGTCCAAATACAGCCCAGCTTCCTGATCCCAGAGAAACCGATCGATGAGTTGGTGTCTTTGATGGGCCCGATCGCGCCACAGGTTCGCCGTCGTCTCCTGATTGAGAATTTGATAAATCTGCGCGGTGTCACACTCCATTTGGTAGAGCAGCGCATTCAGACAAACGGGCGCATAGTGAATGATATCCACACTAAAGGGCCCAAACCGATTGGAGATGTCAAAGCCCGACTCGCGCATAGAACAATCTCCCGTGTAAAACAGTTCTGTCAATCTGTCTTGGGCACGATCGTAGTAAAGCGTCACATCATAATCAGAAATATTGAACTGGCGATAGTAGGCGCGAACTCGATCGTAGTGAGTCCTGCCCTGGTCATCTTTTTCATCAAACACAACTTCTGGAAGCGGCTCTTTAGCAACGGCGTAAAAGCGTGAAAGTCCCATATCCGTCGATCGCGGAGACACCCTCCAATACTGGTAAAAGCGCTCAACAGCAGGCAATAACCCCTCCAACCACACGCGATCCTGAGTTTGCTCAAACAACGCGAGAACCATCCGCGTCAAAACAGGAGGCTGCGATCGACCCAGCATATAAGTGCGATTAGAATTCAAAACCGTACCGTAATGCTCAACTTCATAGACCAACTGTTCGACCATATTTTTGGCCAGGTCAATCTGACCATCGCGCAACAGACCCAACTGCATAAAGTAGCTGTCCCAGCCGTACATCTCGTTAAATCGTCCCCCCGGCACCACGTAGGCATGAGGCAAGTACAACAAGCCGTGTTCTTGAATTTGCGCTCGGTCAGGCAGTTTACGCAACTCAATCTGGTTCCATTCTTCAGGAGAAAGCGTTTTTTTGAGTTGACGAGCGATCGCATCGAGATCTTCTTGCTGCGACAAATAGACAATCCAGGGGTTGCCCCATCGATGCTCAACTTTAGAATCTTGGGCCGCTTGTAAAAGATGAGTGTGTGACCGCGTTAGGGTTTCCCAGGTCTGCTGAATGTAGGCTCTGACGGACTGAATCTGAGCATCAGACGGAAAAATTGGACTCAAAACTGAAGAATCAGTAGTCATTAGTTCCACTCGCCGCATAAAAGACTTCTGGATCAGAGATGAATTTTTAGCGATCGTCACCTATCTTTAGAGCGGAGGCAACTCGCGATTTTCTGACTGCTTTTGAGTTATCGAAAAGTTTCCTGATTTTACTCTGGCTTGCGGAATACTATTTACAGCAGTTGTATCAAAAGACACTGAGCCGACTCTAAAATTTAGCTAAACACCCACCGTGCCGAAAGCTACCCATCCTGTGGTAATCTCGGAGGAGTTTTCCTGAAGATCATCGTCACAATGTCCTAAATCTGCCTGTCAAGTACCGAGATTGGTAATTCTCAGGAGGGAATAATATGAAGCTTTAGTTAAGCTGATCAACCGGGCAGTATATAGATTGTATTAAGTGACTTCAATTACACCTGATGCCTTCGTACCTCCGTTAAGATCAACAGTAACCTTACCAAAAAAGAATAAGGTTTATGAATTTATACTCAGTTGGCTCGCGGTTGTCTGGTTTGTTTAGTTTGTCTTCAACCCCCCTCTCCAAAAGGAGTCGCACTGCATTGATGGCCCGATTTAACTCATTCAACTCCGAGAGTTGGCGATAGGAGCGTAGGTAAGATGAGTACTTGGTCAACATACCGCAACCGTGAAATTACTCAAGAAGAACAAAGACTCTATGATCATCTGTTAAGCGCTGTCCAGGTCGAATCACCAGGGCAACTCATCGATCGCTTTCGCAACCTATTTATCGAGGGCATCAGCTACCCCAACCCCCAAATTTTGAGTGATCTCGATCAGATTGTTGCGGCCAAAGATTCTCTACAAGACTTCAAATTTGTCCTCAATCGCTGCTGCCATATTTTGGTCAATCGCTGGCAGGCTCGTCCTCAGTCACACGTCGCGATCGCCGCCCTGATCGACGTTTTAGAATCTTCCCCCACTCGCCTTGTGACCGAGTATTCGCGCACCCGCATTGTCAAGCAGCTACGAGAACTGGTCAGACAGTTTCTAGAAACCGAGCAGTATTTGACGCTCAAACGGCTGGCGCGAGTCCTGGTTCAATCTGCTGAAGTGGGTGGGTCTGACCAGTCACCGTTGGGGAGCTTGATTCGACGCTATCCCTACCTCTATGAGCATTGTCTGGTCAGTGAAGGTAGCCCTGATGAGCATCAAGACTCAGTGCGAAAACTTCAGACTCAGGTGCAAAAGCAGTACGAAGTTGACCTATCTCAGTATGTGACCTACCAGGTGCGTCGGGGTCAAGCTCAACCTGCTCGTATTATTCAGCCTGTCAAAAATCCGACGCTGCTTGACGATCGCGAACTGCATTTTGCCCTTCAGCAGTTTGTTGGTAAAGTCGAAGGCGCTTATACGCATCGAGAGTTGGCTCAACGTTTCTTAGTTCACAGTCATCAGACGCAATCCTTTCAGGCGTTTAAGGACGACCTTTACCAATACATTACGGCGGCTGTCGATCCGGAATATGGGCGGCGACAGTTTAACAACCAGCTTTACAACCAGCTAACAAACACCCTCCCCGAAAGCAATCATCAGCCGCTCAACGACTTTCTCATGGTGAGAACTTGTAGCCAGTTGCTCAATTTTCTAGTAGTAGACAATCCTCAACACCCGCATCATTTTGTCTTCGTCGATTTGTTGTCAAATATCGGCCCTACGCTGACCACCAGCCTGCTGCTGAGAATTGTGTTGCTCTGTCGTAAAGTCAAGCCCTACTTAGAAAAGCGCTTCTCAATTTTGTTTAACCACTACGAATCTTACACGCGCGACTGTGTGCAGTGGCTGATTGCCGCTATGGAAAATCTACACGTTGCCCTTAGCACCAACTTTAGTACGATCAATTTGTGTTTTGTCAATCAGCTAGTTTAGGGCAGGCGTGACGGCCTTGAGTCAGACCAAAAGTTTCTCATTGGAGTCAAAATCGCCTTAGCCTGCAAAAGAATCACAGGAGGACTCCCCTCCCTAGAACGATCGCAACCGTTACAGAGACCTAATTTTGTGCTAACGTTTCCATTGGTAGGGTTTTAGATTGGGAATTTTATGCACAGTTCCGCGTGGGTGAGTGTCTTGAAGGTAGACATCCAGGCGTTTTTTTGTGTTTAAAACTCGTGGCAAACATTGCGCTTCCAACCTGAATTTGCCCATGCCATTTTTCAAAACATCCACACGCTACTTACTTGATCGAGGGAGAATCAGGAATGACCCAGGTGGTTTTAGGTGAAAACGAAGGCATCGAATCCGCTCTGCGACGCTTTAAGCGACAGGTTTCTAAAGCTGGAATTTTGGCAGATGTGCGATCGCGCCGTCATTTTGAAACACCGATCGAAAAACGCAAACGCAAATCAGTCGTTGCTCGTCGAAACCAACGCTACCGATAAGTCCGGGGTTGCTAGGATTGAGAAGAATAAGTCTGTAATCTGAATGCGATTGCAAGGTTTTTGGTTGCACAATTTTCAGAGGCAGTCCTTTTGTCATTCTCAACGCCCTCACGCTGAACCCCCATGTCTGACCCGATCGCTGATTCTGGCAACCTGGATGCGCTTCGTCCCGCGCTGACTCAAGAACTGGATGAAGCTATCTTTAGCTTTGATGAAATTCAGACTGAGCTAAACTACAAGCGAGCAACTCATGCCCTGCGCGATCTCGTCAAAAATCTCGACCTGACGGATCAAGAACGATCGGGTCTAGAACCAGAGATCAACGGGCTGGCAACCATGTTGGACAAGCTCGATCGCCTCGTGGTGCATATTGCCGCCTTTGGAATGGTGGGGCGGGGCAAGTCTTCGGTGCTAAATGCGCTGTTAGGTCAGAAGGTGTTTGAGACGGGGGCGATTCATGGGGTGACGCGATCGCAGCAGGCGGCTCAGTGGAGTGCGACGTTTGAAAGCCTGGAAGGGACGGAAAGTTCGATTCAAAGAGTCAGTTTGCCTAGCCTTGATCACGCTCAAATTGAACTGATTGACACCCCTGGCATTGATGAAGTCGATGGGGAAACGCGGGAAGTTTTGGCGCAAACGGTGGCCCAACATGCGGACTTGCTGCTGTTTGTTGTGTCGGGCGACATGACCAAAGTTGAATATCAAGCGCTGTCTGAACTGCGAGAGTTTGGCAAGCCGATGTTGTTGGTGTTTAACAAAATTGATCAATATCCTGAAGCCGATCGCCAGAGCATCTACGAAAAAATTAGAGATGAGCGGGTCAAGGAGTTGCTGACTGAAGATGAGATTGTCATGGCTGCCGCCTCTCCATTAGAAGCAAGAGCGGTAAAGCGGGCAGATGGGCGGATGTCAGTGCAACTCAGTGCAGGCGAACCCCAGGTTGAGGCGCTCAAGCTAAAGATCTTAGAAGTCTTGCATCGAGAAGGCAAATCGCTCGTGGCGTTGAATACGATGCTGTATGCCGACGATGTAAATGAGCAGGTGGTACGGCGCAAAATGACGATTCGCGATCAAAATGCCAATCAGATTATTTGGAATGGCGTGATCACGAAAGCGGTGGCGACGGCTCTCAATCCGATTACGGTGTTGGATATTGTCAGCAGTGCGGCGATCGACGTGGCGATGATTCTAACAATGTCAAAACTGTATGGAATTAGCATGACCCAGCAAGGCGCGATCGGGCTGTTGCAGAAGATTGCGATCGCGATGGGTGGCATTACTGCCAGTGAATTGTTAGCAAATCTGGGGTTAAGCTCTCTCAAAGGAATGTTGGGTTTGGCGGCTCCCGCAACGGGGGGACTTTCGCTGGCTCCTTATCTCTCGGTAGCGATGACGCAAGCAGGCGTGGCAGGCGTTTCGTCCTACGGAATTGGACAGGTGACTAAGGCTTATCTCGCCAATGGCGCTTCTTGGGGGCCGGATGGGCCAAAAGCAGTCGTCACCAACATTCTGGCTTCTCTAGATGAGGCTTCGATTCTCAGTCGGATCAAAGATGAGCTACGCGCCAAACTGGATCTTCAGAGTCGAAAAGCGGACGTGAATAGAGAAAGCTAGTCTTTCGGCATTTCTCTACTGCTCCACAGGCTCCCAGCTAATTCATTGCCGTTGCCTGCTCTCCCGATTGCTTGTGAGAGATCCGAGTTATGCTCAAGAGCAATTTCACGGATCAGATGTTAAGTGTTTTGTGACATTTCGTTAAATACCTGATTAGACTTTAGTAGAATCTTATTTATTGAACCGACTCGGAGCTTTTCTCATGCCCAGCGATCGTTTGATACACTTTCAAGAGCGTCTTGAGCGCCTCTATGAGCAGCTTGAAGGGCTAGAGACTACCTTAGATGTTGCTCGCGATGAAGATAAACCAGCTCTTCGGCAGAAGATTAAATTAAAGAAAAAAAACGATATTCAACCCGTTCAACAGGAATATTGGTCACTCCTGCGAACAGAGGTAGCTACGCTCACACCTCAAGAACCTGATGCTCAAGCGGTGATTGATGTAGTTGCAGAGGAAGTCACTCAAATCGAGAGCAACCCCAGTGTCTACCCAGACGAGTTGCTCCAGCAAATACGGGCGATTCGAGATAAGCTAGATCAACCTGGGACTTCAGCGGCACTGAAGATTAAACCTGTGATTTCGCTGCTGCCACCAGGGATTGGGTTAGCGATCGAGGGCGAGTTAGATACGGAGAACTTTTTGCGGAAAATTTTTCCCCCCTTTACGAGGTTGGTGAAGGGTGCAAAAAAGTAGATTCCCCCGGTTCAGAATTTTTTGGTGATCGGGGGGCAAGTTTTGATACGGAAAAGGTTGAGGCTTATCGTAAGAAACTCAACGAGCTTGTTTGTCACTATCCATCCACATTCGTCTTATTCAAACGAAAAACATTAGATAGACTGCGGGAAAAGTCAGAATTACCCGGAAAAGTACTGGAAGAAGTTGAAACTGAGGTTCTAAATTTTCACAACCCCTTCAAGCTTCTAAAACGTAATTTTTTCATAGTATTGCTTTTAAGTCTTGGTTGTGTTGGTTTAGTTGGGATAATGCGTTCTCAAGGATTCCTACAAGATTGTGAACTAAAAGCTTATGATTTCTTTACAAGGCTGCGCCCTCTTGAGAAGGAATTAGATGAACATATCTTGATCGTTGAAATAACAAAAGACGATCTTAAAGAAAAGTCAATAACAAATAAAGAGTTAGCGGATTTACTGAGTAAGCTGCAAAAGTATAAACCAAGAGTCATAGGTTTGGATATCCACCGTGATGAAAGTGACAAAGAAGTCAAACAATCATTACAAGCGGAAAATGTTATTGCTACTTGTATAGCGACGGGTGGCAAGCCTAGTCCTGCCTCAGACCGTACGACTCCTCCATATAAAGATTTTCCTGAGAACAGGCTTGGTTTCGCAAATTTTCCACAAGACAAAGATAATATATATCGACGACAACTCCTTACTCTTCCTTTACTGGCAGGTGCAACCTGTAATACAAGATTTTCCTTGAGCTTCCAGATTGCACTTGCATATCTAGAGAAGGATGGAATCTTACCTGATACTGCGTCTGGGGAGCAGATTAAGCTTATTCGCACTAAGGAATTACAAAATTCTTCCGTTCTCTTTCAACAATTGAAAGAACCATCAGGTGGATACGAAAATGAAGAGATGCCAGGCTATCAGATATTGCTTAATTATCGACCTTCTATATCAACAGGAGAACCTTTTCGTAAAGCTACATTATCAGAGATTACTGGAAACAGGTTTGATTCTAAGTGGATAAATGACAAAATTGTTCTCATTGGTTATCGACTCGAAGATTCAAATGAAAATCCTGACACAGGCTTAACCCCTTATAGCTTTAGCGAATCTCCGCCCAAACTAGTACCAGGTGTTGTTATTCATGCTCATGGAATAAGTCAAATCATTGATGCAGCCTATGGTGAGCGTTCGCTTCTAAAGGTTTGGTCGCGGTGGATTGAGTTTTTATGGATTCTTGTCTGGGCATCAACGGGTGGTGGTGTAGTTTTGTTCTTTTGGCATCCATTCCACTTACTTGCTTCAATTACAACTGAAGTACTTGTACTGACAGTAGTTTCTATCTGGTTGTTTCAGATAATTTGGGTGCCATTCATTCCATCTACTTTAGCTGTTTTACTGACACATCTTGTAGCAGTAGCCTATATTAAATTGCAAAGACGAGATTGGAACTTATGATCTAGCTATGCTCAAGATAATTACAGTATTTCAGAAGAAGCTGATCTTAATCGTGTTAATACTCGCCACCATTTTTTTGTCTGGTTCGGGTGAGGCAAGTCAAGAATCAAACAAAAAACTTTTTGCGAGTAACTTGAGAGTTGGAAAATTATCAGAAATAAGATTTTATTCACCAGCAGAGCAGGCGAGTTTCCTGGCTCAACAAAATCGGCGAACTTGGAACCCTCCAAAGGGAAAGCAACCTTCTTCTCAATCAATATGGTCGCGGTTGAAAGGTTTAATTAGGAGGGGGACTTGCCGTAATCTGGAATCTCCACTCACAGTCTTGTTGCCTCTTACCCAAAAGACCTCACAAGGCTTCAAAGATTCTTTTGGCTTAACAGTTACTAATTATCCAACTTTCTGGATTTATGTTCCCCAGCTACCTTCTGAAATAAAAATAGCAGAATTTAAGATACAGGATCAAGATGGCAATGATTTTCTAGCCGAGCCAATCCTAGTTGATTTATTTGGAACAACATTACCTACTAATTCTTCTGCTGATTTCAAGCAGCCATTTCGTATTGTTCTTCCCAGAACCTTACAAACTGAAACTCATCCTCATATTATAGGGATTTCATTGCCTCCTGAAGTGAAAAGTTTATCGTTTGGGGAATTTTATCACTGGTACCTTTCAATTATCTGTGATTCTCGAAGACCTTCTAGAAACCCTAATGTAGATGGATGGATTGGAGTAATTCAGCCTGATCTAGATCTCGAAAACGAAATAGCAAAGGTAGGAAATGATTTAGAACGTAGCCGAATATACGCAAGGGAGGGCATCTGGCACGATACATTAACGACGCTGGCAATACTGCGTTGTAAAGAACTCCAAAATCCTATCTTTGCTAGTGAGTGGTCTTCTTTACTTAGAGATGAGAGTGTCAGATTGAATGAAATTGCTGACAAATCTACATCTATTGAAAAATGCGAATTTCCATCAGAACAACTGAGTAGGGCATCAAAGCCTTGAGAAACTTCTAACGCCAGTCTCCCACTAACACATACGGTGCCCACTGAGAGGGTTTGTAAGTAAATTCTTTCTCTTGAAACCTCTGATCCTGCTCTTTAGAATCCATTTTCCCCAACATTAGTAACATGGAATTTCGGAGCGCTTGAGCTTTGGTTACTCCACCTTTCAACTCCTTATAAAACTGCTTCATGAATAATGCTGTTGCTGGATCGTCAATACTCCAGAGAGAAGCGATCGCGCTTCTTGCTCCAGTCCTTGCCGCCATACCTGCTATACCCAGCGTATCTCGGTCATCTCCTGTCGCAGTTTCACACGCACTTAAAACCAATAAATCAATTGGATTTTTGGTTTCTCGAAACAATTCTTGTAGTTTATCCAAATCGACTTTCGCATCGTTGGTGAGAATAAACGTCTCATCCCGGTTGAAGTTGAATTCTCCGTGAGTTGCTAGGTGAACAACATTGACCCCTTTCTTAAGCTCTTTCTTAAGGTTGCCGAGGGTAAATTCACCCTTAGTTAGGGGGGAAGAGCCTCCAATAACTTTTTTAATTTCATCGACCTCAGCGCCAGCATATTCCAACTTGCCAAAGTTTTTGTCTTTGGGTTGTTCAGTTAATGCAGCTAAAAGTACTCTGGGGTGTTTTGGGGGTCTTCTATTGGCAACCAGTAGTTGTAACCGGGGCGCGATCGCAACCGCATACTTCTCAATTAAATATTCCCTTTTATCCTCTAGGGCAGCCATTGGGATGTTTCGCAAAGCACCGTCCGGAATGAACAGCAAAGTCTGATTACGCTTGAGCCATCCTTTATCTTCCGCTTCTCCAAGTAACCAGCGATAAACCTCCCTGGACAATTCCTTGGTACTAGCTGAAACATAAGGCTGCTCCAATCGATATCTCAGTTGCCGAAGTTTCAGTTCAGCATCATCCCTGGTCACTGGAGTGGAATAATGTCCCAGACAGCGATTCTTATCACTCTGAATAGAACCAGAGGATGTTTCTGAGCAGGGTTTTCCTCTCTCAGATTGAGGCAATGAAAAAATGACTTCCAGACGATCGGGCAAAATAATCGGGTAAACAATAACGGCTGAGGGATCTTCATCTGCTAATTTGTCGGCGGATTCAGTAATCAGCAAGTCACATCCTAAAAAATTCTCTAATTCAGAAAGCTGTAATGCTTCAATTAAATCACGGGCTTTCTTAAGATTCTCTGGATAGTCATTGCCCGGTTGCAAAAGTAGGCTGACATATTCGCGGTAGACAGGTTGTACCTGATCTCGGAAAGAGAATTGAATCTCTGAGTCAGCCGATCGCAAATCCTTACGCATGGCTTCAAGAATCTTCACTGCCTTTTCATAGGCTACAACTGCCAACTGTGGATTTTTCTGTATCCTGCCAGACTGCCACAGTGCTTGATAAGCAATTTTCTGCCAGCGCCATTGGTCATCTGTAATAGAGCTAGAAATCTCCCAAGCACTCTTCTCGTTTTCCTCATTAGAGATAATTTCCAAGCTATTATCAGGGACAATCCTCAAAGCGCTTTCAGTCAATTCTTGGGCACATGTCAAAGGTTCTCTATTACAACTAAGACTCTCCTTACCTTGTAAAGCCTTTTGTACCTGGGGTACAAGCTTCTCATAGAAGTTTGCATGATAGACGAGTGCAGAAGCTTCCGTCTGCTTATTACCAATTTTTCTAGACATCTCAACAGCTTTTTCTAAAAATTCATCGATAGTTATGTCGGAAGGTTTGTCTAGACTCGGCGATGAAGGTAAGTTTTGTATACGTAGCAGACTCTTAGCGTAGTTGATTTGAGCATAAATAATGGCGCTGTTTTCAGAGGAGGTAGCAAGCCGCTCAATTGTCTTCGTAATTTTTAATAAGTTGTTAACTGTGTTTTGAAGATCTAACCAGCTATTCTGTTCCTGTGCTTTTTTAAGATAATCTTGGTCAATACCTCTGGTTGGAATCCAAGTTTCTTCTTGTAATTCTTCTATAACTGCTCTCAACCATTCATCTACCTCTACCACCAGACTTAATTGATTTAACTCTGCTTGAAGACAAGTAATGTTACACTTTGCCGTATCTTGTAGAATATATTTCTCATAATGGCTATTAGTCTCTTTTGCCCAATTTAGTGCCTTGTATAAATCCTTTAAATCTCTTGTTCTTTTATAAAGCTCTCTTTTTTCACCGAAACATCCTCTTCGTTCTTTTACTGACATCTTCTGTTGATTGTCATCACAACTTTGTTGAGCAATTGGACTTTCTGCTGATAATCCTTGATGTACGCTTTGGAATACCAATAGTCCTACTAAAGCCAAGACTACAATTGCTAAACCACGAACCAAGCGTCGGCTGTAAAAGTAGTTGAAAGTATTTTCAAATCTGTCAGCTAAAAAAGATCTCATACAACATATTTCTCTTAGAACTTTACTATGCCAGAAACAGAAAAGTAGAATCCTTGGTCTTGTAGGGAACTCCCATCAAAGTTTGTTTTAATGAGTGGAATACCCCAATCAACACGGGCACTGAATTTGTCACCATCCTGTACCAAAAGCCCAAATCCAGTAGACCATAGGGTATTGGTAACAGGAATATCAAAGTTACCAGAATGATTCCAACCCGTTCCAAAGTCCATAAATGGAATCAGCTTGATCCGCCAATCTTGAACCTTTGCAACAGTAAACTGCAACTCTGCGGAACTGAAGAGACCATTGTCAGTGAGAAGAAGATTTTTACGATAACCTCGAATTGTATCTTGCCCACCCAAACTCAGTTGTTCAAGCGCTGGTAGGCTGGTTCCTGCTAACTGCATATCTGCCTTGAGAACCAGTACGATATCTGAAGACAATAGCCGCGCCCATTGAGTCTGTCCACGCAGTAGAATGAAAAGTTCAAAAAAGGAGTCATCACGTGGTAGAGAACTGAAGTTTCCACCCACGCTAAGTTCTCCTCGCAAAGCAAACGCTCCTGAACGGGTTCTTCGCGTTAATCCCACATAAGGACGTAATGCAACTATATTGTTTATACCTTGTTGGTTTGCACCAGACGAGATAGGAAAGGGAATACCCAAAATAGAAGAATCACTATTCCGGTAGGAAAAAAGAACTCCCCTCTGATTCTCTTTACCAGCAGCTAACTGGCTTCTTGTCCATCCCAAGATTCCCGGTATATCTATATCAAGGTAAAGTGCTCCAGATTGAATATCTAACTCATTAAAAGGACGTGTGATAATTCTACTCGTCTTAAGTCCAGCCCTAAGATTTAGCGACCTACTATTGCATTGCTCATCTGCATTTTCTGGTAGGAAGAGGCTGGCATCAAGAGCTGCAAGTCCTTCCGATCTAGTGAAGCTGAAGCTTGTAACCTGATCAAAACTTCTCCAAGGAATACGACTAGACAGGCTTATTTGAAGCTGTTGACTCAGACTACCTACACTAGGGGATTGATTGTTATCCACAGCAAGATTAAGAGCAACGTTGGATTTAGGTTGTGCATCTCGACTTCTCACTTTAACCACTAACTTGTTACGACCTACCTCTTTGCTAGGTAACAACTCTACATTGAAATCAACACGGGGATTAGATTCTTGAATCAATCGTAAGATGTCTAGTAGTCGGTTCTGATTCAGAGTTTCAGTAATAACTAATTGTTTTGCTAAACATCCAGCAAAATTTGCTTCATCTGTACTCAATCTAGTTATTTTTGGAGAACTTTCTCCAAGCTTTTCTATAGCTACCCCTTGAGCATCTGCAAGTTTAACTTCGGGCTTCTTTTGCAAGCCATTCACCACGGCAAATAATCGATTCTCCTGCTGCTCTATGAGCAAAATTTGCTCCAATTTGCCCTCAACAATTGCAATCTCAATCATCCCTTCGCTTTCTTTAAAGTTCTGTTCTGGAATATAAGCGCCAGAGGTAATATATCCATTGTTGACGTAATGTTGAGTGATAGCAGATCGAGCTTGCAGCAGTTGGGCAAACGTAAGTTCTACAGGACTCCTCCCAGAAAAATTAATGCCAAGTGCTCTTTTAATTACTCCTTCTAACTCTTCGTGACTAAATACAAATTTCCCCTCCTTACAGATTTTCCGTGAAGTTTCAGGGTTAAGTTTACAGGGTTCCTCAACAAACAGAAATTTTCTAATAGCGATCTTGTCAGAAACATCATCTGAGGCTACTTTCCCCTGAGTTGTGTTCAGGGACTGAGAGATTGTTGGTTGTTGGTTTACCACACCTGTATCAGGGGTTGGTGAAGCAGGAGTTGGGGAATCCACCGAAGTATCTAATGTCCTCAGCAAAACAGAATTTGACGATACAGTTGGAAGTTCAGCAATGTCTCTGGTAGCCTGAAAAGAATTTTCAAGGTTAACCTCTACCGATATTGCAGGTAGATTTAAACCCATCAAAGTAAATATTACAAACAGGTTTACCCCTATCCCAATTTGATGAATGTTTAGGGGAGAATTAGGGATCATTGCAAGTAGGCCTCAACCATGAAACATTGGAGGGGTTCTGTGCCTCCAATTTGATAACACCAGAATTATTCGACTCTCTCCTCCACCCTTGAGCTTCAACAATTGGAGATAACTGAATCTCGCCGCCCAAAACCTCAACTGGATCAGGCAGTAGAGATTGACGACCTTTGACAACATAAGTACTGGCGTTTTGATCCCCGACCGCTCGGCAACCTAATGCAATTAAATCTGAAATATTCGCAACCTCCTGCGGTAGTTCAGTCAGTTGGCGACCAAAATCAAAGAATGGTGCATCTACCCTCACGGTTCCAGACAAACCTAATTTAGAACTCGCCGTGATTTTACTTCTTGATGATGGATCGATGGGTGCAAAGCCAAGAATGCCATCCGTCGCTTGAATCTGGATGTTTCCTCCTTTACCGGCGAACGCATTTGCTGTGATCCGATTATTCTCACGGCGATTAGCAAGGATAAATCTACTACCGCTAATGGTAATACCGCTAATGGTAATATTTCCACCATCTCCACCCGCTGAAGCCGTACCTGCTTCAGCAGATATGGTGCTGCCACCAACTATTGTTAATTGATCTTGGAAACGTAAAGTGATACTTCCACCATCACCTGAAGCACTTGTTGCTCTCAAACTGCCGCTGCTTGGAAATACAAACTTTTTATCCCCTTCTTGAAAGAAATCTTCAGGCTTTACTGTTCGGTTTCCTAGAAAGATATTCGTGGCTAAAATCTCTAGATTGCCGCCTCTGCCTGCTCCCAAATTACTTACACTCACTCCAGCACCATTCCGGAGTTCAAGGGTATCAGTCTGAATCGTAATATTTCCCCCTTCTCCCTGACCACCTTCAAGCACCTGAGAAAACAAGTTACCATACCCTAGTTTTACAGAGTCACGAGCAATTATTGTTTGATTTCCCCCTTTCCCCTGACCAGCAGTAGACGTAGATATCCGAGCATCGTCTTGAACACGAAGTTGTCCAGTTTTAATGCTTACGTTTCCTGCATTTCCCTGTGATCCACCTTCAGCACGAGCAAACAACCCGGTTGTTGTGGATTGGGTTGTTGTAGATTGAGACGGCGTGGGTATTGTCGTAGTGGTTGTTGTAGTGGTTATTGTTCCTGTAGAAGTGATTGTAGTGATCGTAGTAGTGATCGTAGTTCCTGTTATGGTTGTTGTGCTTCTAGTCGTTGGATTCTCACTTTGAGGTTTCTTTCCAACTAAATCCACTACTTCTGAGGCTCGAATATTGATACTACCTGCGTTGCCAGAACCAGACGTAGTTGCTGATATAAATGCTCCATCTCGAAGAGTTAAACGGCTTGTCTCGATATGAATATCTCCACCATTACCTATTGCGCCTTCTCCAACATTAGCAAATAAAGCCGTTTTGTCACCCGCTAATTCCACAGATTCGGAAGCACGAATCCTCAGTACACCTGCATTCCCAGCACCAAAAGTTGTAGATGACACTTGTGCTCCATCTCTCAGGGTAAGGCGCTTTGTTTCAATGATGATATCGCCTCCTTTTCCCAAGGCAGTCGCAGCAGCCTGCCCGAACAAGTTAGTACTAGCACCCGCTAATTCAACCGATTCAGCCGCTCGGATCGTCAGTGCACCTGCATTCCCAGCACCAAAAGTTGTGACTGATACATCTGAATCTTCCTGAGCCGTAAACCGTTCAGCCTGGATAGTTATAGCCCCAAGAGGTTCATTGGCTTCAATCCGCGCCTGTTTGGCTAATTGAATATTTTGGAAATTTTGAACACTGCCATAGTCAAACGTCAAACCATTACTAACTGTCGTTATACCAACCCGACTTCCGCCAGCGACACTGCCCAATTCAACTCGTCCCCCATTTGCTGCTAGCAGCCCACCTTCCAAGCTCAAATCTCCTCCAATCAAAGCTAAGGTCTGATTAGGTTGTACACTAAGGCTGGCACCTTGTGAGCGAATTTCGCCAGCTGTTTGCCCAAATTGCAGCCCTAAAGGAGTGCTGATGGTTAATGTAGGACTAGAATCCGTGGTGCTAAATTGAGTACCATCTGCAAAAGTAGCACCACTGGCTGTACTACCGACAAATGAGCCATTCACATCCAGTCGAGCATTGGATCCAAAGAATATTCCATTGGGATTGATTAGAAACAAGTTAGCATTGCCCAAGACACCCAACGTCCCCAGAATGTCAGAACGGCTTACTCCTGTTACCCGACTAATGATGTTCTGGATGCCACTTGGATTCGAGAAATAAACGCCACGCCCATCTCCAATGTTAAACTCTCGAAAGCTATGAAACAAATTGGCACCTCGGATAGCTCCGCCATCAATTTGGTTACTTAGAATGCCACGAACTACCGCGTCGGGACTGATATTGGTTCCCAATGTGTTATCGCCACTGAGTTGAGCCAGCACAGGATTTGCTAAAACAATAGCTGTCCAGCTTCCTGCTGAAGCGATCGCCATGCCAAAATGCCAAGACTTACGAATCCAGTTATGGTAAGCCATATGAGTTATGCCATCTTTACGTAGCACACTTAAAGAACATCATCCAGCACTTGCACCCGTAGGCAGAATTATACACAAATTTTTCATTTTAGGGACTTCCAGACAAAAAGTCATGCCATCTCCAGCTCTGGATGGTACAAGATATCGACAAACCATTTGCCTAAATTGAGTTCTTTGCCTTCGACGACCAGACTCGTCAAGCGTTGAATTTGAGTTTCCACCTCAGCCATCGCTTGTTTGGTCAGTTTCACCCCGGTTGGGTAGGTTTGGGTGACCCGGTGAACCACGGGAGGTTGACCGTTCCAGGTCATGGTTTGGGTGAACTTCACAACCGTTGCAATGTCATCCAGAATACTGCCATTCCAGTGGTTTTCGAGAACGCCCCAAGTCCGTTCAATCGGATTGTATTTACTGTGATAAGGCGGATAATACGCTAAACGGATGGCTCTCCTAGACTTGAGGTTATGAGTTTCTCTAATCAGAGAAGCAAGCGAGTAAACGTGTTCGGAAGTTCTCGAAATTAGAGAAGCCATATCCTTGACGCTTAATCAACTTAATTCGATTGTTAATTCGTTCCATCACACCGCTCGTTGTCCGACTCAGGAAATAGTTACAGACTCCATCGAGATGATTGCGAATGGTCGAAGCAGCATCGATAAACAACAGTTGAGCGGTTCTCAGCCAGGTTTCAAACCGATTGCGTCCACTTTTAACTGTTTGAGTCGTTTCATAAATCTGACGAAACTCCTCCTTCAATTGATAGGCAATGCTCAAGCAAGGTGAGCGCTCTAAAACCCCTGCAAGTTTGAGAAGTTGTTCAACCGTCAGGTCTGACCCATTGTGCAATAATAAAAACTTGCTGACTCGATCTGTTATCCCCAATTTTCGTCGCAGTTTGTTCAAGTCTTGATTGACCACTTTCATCACATGGAAACGGTCAATGACCAACACCGCATTAGGGAAAACGGACTGAACCACTTTCGGAAATCCACCCCACAGATCCACACTGACTTCTGCCACGGCTTGACGCACCGCAAGGGGTTGCTCCATCAGCACTTCGATGATGTCTCCCTGCTGGTGGGAATCGACCACTTCAATCAAGGTTCCTTGCTCAACATCACTGACGACGGTGACAAAGATGCCCTTTACGCAGACTCACATCATCAATACACAGCCGTCTGCTCGGCTCCCAGTTGTTTTTTTCTCTGCTGATATACGTGGTCAAACATACTCTTAATCTCGTCGTAGCTCAACCCTTCTTCTCGTCCAATTTGTTCCATACTTGATTGCTGAACACGCTCATAAATATTCGCCTCATAGCGTCGAGTATGGCGGCGTTTCCAATCGAAAAACTCTAAGCGCTCTGTACTCTATTGTTGGCACGCCAAGCAGTAGAATTGCCGCCTGGGAACCTGTAAGTAAATGTCTTCCGAGGATATCGTCAATTTGATTGAAAAGCATATGAGCCTCAAAGGAACAAGTCGCTTTTCTGTTCTCGTTGTGGCTGCTGCGTATCAAGCTGCTGAAGAGTTGGTTGGAGAAAAAGTTCTTGCGTTGCAGGCTCATAATGCCGCTGACCTACAAACAGGAGCGTTGGGAGATCTTGAGATCACTCTTCTAGAAGATAATGCAGTGACAACCAGCTATGAGATGAAAAGTAAACGGGTCACCCGCGAGGATTTAGATAGAGCGTTGTCCAAATTGACTGTAAGTGAGAGACGGATCAATAACTACATCTTTATTACAACTGAGGCGATAAATGAAGAAGTGCAACATTATGCACGGTCTTTATATCATGAGACTGGAGGCGTTGAGTTTGTAGTTTTGGACTGTATTAGTTTTATCCGGCATTTTCTACACCTATTCCATAGATTAAGAAGTAGCTTTCTCGAATCCTATCAGAGCCTTGTCTTGGCAGAACCTCAAAGTGCTGTGAGCCAGCCAGTCAAAGAAGCTTTTTTAGCGATGAGGCAGCCAGCAGAGACGGGAATAGAAGAGGAAGAGCCTGGGATTTAATCAGCGATCGACCTCTGCTACATTGGTGGGGCGCTCCCTCAAAAAGGGTCTTCAGGAATTAAAAGTTATCTACGGAACCCCAACCTGAAGTTAGCACTAAACTTCCCTAGATCGCCGGACGATCGCTTGGCAGGACGATCGTAAACTTTGCTCCCTCACCCCAAACGCTAGAACATTGAATCTGTCCATGATGCTTAACGACGATCGCTTGATAGCAAATTGACAGCCCCATACCACAGTGTTGACGATCAGGTTTGGTTGTGAAAAATGGCTCAAAAATGCGCGGCTGAATCTCTAGCGGAATTCCACAGCCGTTGTCTGAAATGTGAATAGTAATCGCATCACCCGTCTGCTCAGTGCAAATTGTAATTCTACAAAGAGTCTCAGGCCTACAGTTTGGTAAATCGAAGGCATCGATCGCATTGTTTAATAAGTGCATCAGCACCTGATGGAGTTGACCGGGATAACACTTCACCTCTGGAAGCCAATCGTAAGCTTGAATTACCTCAATCTGAGGATGCTGAGGGGTCTGTCTAAGGCGATGCGAAAGGAGCAATAGTGAATTATCAATACATTGGTGAATATCAATTACTTTCTCCTCGACTTCATCTAAATCTGAGAAGTGCCATAAAGCAGAAGCAACCTGACGAATTTGTCGAGATCCTTCTCTCAGCTTGGTGGTCAGCTTAGGAAATTGCACTAGATAATCAATATCCACTTTGGCAGGGGCAGATACCTTGACCATCCAATCAGGATACGTCTGCTGGTATTGCATCAGTAATTGAACGATCGCTTGAACTTGCTGATCCACCCATTGAAGATGACTATCGATAAAGTTAATCGGGGTCTGAATTTCTTCAGTAATCCCTGCAATTAATCGTAGGCTTGATAGTTGCTCTTGTTGAAATAGAGTAGTCTGGGTTTGTTGGAGGGTGATGAGGGTTTGTTGGAGATGTTGAGTTTGTTGTCGGAGCAGTCGTTCTGAAGACTTTAAGGCGGACTCAGCTTGCTTACGATCGTCAATGTCGGTTGCAATCCCACACACTGCGTAGATCTGTCCGTCAGTATTGAATAGTGGAAACTTTATTACTAAAGAAGTGCGAAGTTTTCCATGATAGGAAGCCACTTCTTCGACTTGAATCGGACAACGGGACTCTAACACTCGCTGGTCGGCTTGTCGAAAGGCTTGCGCGATCGCAGCAGGAAACAGATCATAATCCGTCTTACCTGAATAGGCATTGAGATCCAGGTCAAACTCTGATGCAAATTTGCGATTGATCAGTAAATAACTCCCATCGGTGTGCAGATACTCTTTTGCAAAAATTAAGGCATTTGTATTGTCAATCAGATGATGTAACAACTGTTGATTTTGGTCGAGCGCAAGTTCAGTTTCCTTGTAGGCTGTGATGTCTTTGACAGTGCCTTCATAAAACAGCAAGTTGTCGTATTTGTCTCTAATCGCCCGCACATTTTCAGAAATCCAGATCACCGTGCCATCTTTACGCCGCACCTGAGATTCAAAGTTTGAGACGGTGCCCATCTTCTCGATTTGAGCGATGAATTCTGCACGACGATCGGACTGTACATAAAGTTGTTCTTCAATGTTGACGATCGCAGCAATCAGATCGTCTGGCGACTCATAGTGATAAAACTTAGCTAACGCCGGGTTTACCCTCAAAAAGCGACCATCTGGCGTAGACTGAAACTTGCCATCCATTGAATGCTCAAAAAAGCTGCGGTAGCACTCTTCAGCCTGTCGTCGTTCTTTAATTTCTTGCTCTAGACGTAGGCTTTGCTCAGTCAGACATTTGTGACGATCGCGCACCTGCAACTGATACTTAATTCGCGCCAACACTTCATCAGGACAAAAGGGCTTGGTAATATAGTCGGCTCCTCCCAATTCAAACGCCCGAACTTTTTCTGAAGTGACATCAGCGCTACTCAAAAACATTACCGGAATATCTTGAGTTTTGGGACAAGCCTTCAACCGTTTGCAGACTTCATAGCCATCGATACCGGGCATCATGACATCCAGCAAAATCAAGTCAGGCACCACTTCACTGAGCAGTTTGAGCGCCATTTGCCCATTGGTTGCACTACAAACTTGATAGCCCTGTCGCTTGAGCATAATCGATACAATGCGCGTATCTACAGGAGCATCATCAATCACCAAAACGGTACCAAGATAGGTGGAGCGATCGAGCTTGTAGCCCAACAGCCAAAAGATTTTTTCTTCGATAGTTTGAGCGTCTCCCAAATAAATTGCACCTTGAGCGGTCAGGGCTTTGTGAGAGAGCGTGAGTTGTTCGAGTTGGTGAATGATGGAGTTAATTTCTTGCGTGTCCAAATAGAGGCTGACAATGACTCGATCGAGATCACAGAAGTCATCTGCCCGCAGTGCGGCCCCCGTTGCGACAACAGATTTCAATTGAGCCAAGTTCTGATACAGCAGTTTGCGAATGTAGTAAGCGATCGAGGGTGAAAGCTGCAAGCGTTGGCTGTTGGATGATGCAGAAGTGTCGAAGGGTGAAAAATCTGAAATCAGCATAAGGGGCACGCAATATCAATAAATGCTTGCCGTAAGAATGCCCGCTCCAGCAAAGCTAACAACGATGTAGTTTAAAAGCCTTCAGAGATTATTAAAGCTTTGAACAGACCCTCATTTGAGAGGGGTGGATGAGAGGGGTGAATGAGAGGGGTAAATCAGTTAAACCGCTCACTTTGTGCCCTTCGAGAAATCAGTAAGGGGTGCAAATTCAAGAACGTCTCAGCAAACTTTAAACCGAAAAGCTTTGCCAATCGTTTAGCCTGCACGTTGAGAAGTTTTCTTGCGCTGCTAATGTTGATTGCTACTTCCCGGCTGTCTTGCAAAGTCTAAGGCTGAAGTTTGCTTTACCGCTTGATGGTGGCTGGGTCAAAATTCGCTAAGATAGAGCTAAAGCGGAATCAGTTCGACCTCTCTGTTTCGATCTCCCCCTAGCGTTGAGTATTTAAGTTCATGACTTCTGTAGTTTTAGTCGAGAAAAAAAAGTTAGCGAAGCCGCCTTTAGACATTCATCACCTGGGCGATCGCGTACTCCGACAACCTGCCAAACGGATCGCAAAAGTCGATGCAGAAACTCGGCAGATGATCCGAGAAATGCTGCAAACCATGTACAGCGAAGATGGGATAGGTCTAGCGGCTCCTCAAGTCGCCATTAACAAGCAGTTGATCGTCGTAGACATTGAGCCAGACAACGCTGCAAGACCGCCGCTAATTTTGATTAATCCTGTGATCAAGAAGTCAGGACAAGCGATCGAAGTTGAGCAAGAAGGCTGTCTGAGTATTCCGGGTGTCTATTTAGATGTCAAACGTCCGGGTACGATCGAAGTCACGTTCAAAGATGAGCAGGGCCGCCCTCAGACGCTTTCAACCGACGGACTGCTGGCGCGTGCGATTCAACACGAAATTGATCACCTCAACGGTGTCCTGTTTGTCGATCGCGTCGAAAATAAGCTTGCCCTCCATCAAGAACTCGCCAAGAAAGGGTTTTCGGCTCAGGCGGTCAAACCAGTATCCTGACATTTTGAGTTTTGAGTTTCAGAAGAGCGTCATCTGTTTGTAGAATATAGAGTCTTTGTCGATTGACTTAACTCCAACACGCTCTTTTTTGAAACTCAAAACTTCGTTTAGCAAAGGCTTTTACAACATGACTCCAAAAAGTGGTGTATTTCTGGGTGGCTCCTGTGTAGCGGCGATCGCGGCGGTGGGGTCAGTTTTTGAGCTATCGTCGGGCGACCCTCAGCTAGGCGGGCTTTTGACTGGAGTGATTTTAGCTGCTAGTGTACCGCTTGCTGCAATCTTCTTTTATGCGGCCGTTTTGGATGCAAGAGCGAATCAAAGATAAGGCGATCGCTCCTCAGTAACTTGTCTCAATGACTTGTCTGGATGAATTTTGAGTATTCCAGCTTTCCAAACGTCTGACTTGGTAACGCTAAAATGGTTAAACTTTCTGTGAGGGTTGGGGCCACAACTGAAAGGGTGTTAAATGTTGGTATAGAATGTTGCCTATACTGCTCCATAGCCTAACATCTTCTACCGGATGCCTCTGGCGTGTGCCAACTGTTGGAATCCGAGACAATGACGGGTGAAGACCTCCCAATTGCTTTCCTGCGCCAACTGCCGTATGGTAGTTCCGCAGAACAAAGACAACCGAGCTATCCACTTTCTACAGAGAACATCATTGCGATCGGGCGAGATCCTCGCTGTCAGATTGTCCTTGATCCGCTTCTCTATGGGTCGGTCTCTCGCCGTCATGTCGAAATTCGCCCCACGACCCGAACGACTGCCAGTGGATTACCGACCTGGTGGGTTTGTGACCTCAACAGCTCTAATGGCACCTTCTTAAACGGGCGACGATTGCGGGGGTGCAAGGTATTAAAGACGGGCGATCGCGTAGGTCTAGGGCAAAATGGCCCTGAGTTTATTTTTGCGTATCAATCGGGCACCGGGTCTGCAAGTCCAGTCAGTCATTCTCCCCAAGCGATCCCCAACCTGTTGCCGATTCCCAGCAGCGTAACGTTTACTCAGCTATTTCCCATTCTTTCAACGGGGCGAGACCTGACCCAGAAAGCTTATTTAGCACCTGCGATCATCACGGTTGCCTTTGTGGTGTCGATGTTTGTGGCGGTGGGCAATGCGATCGTGTTTAACCTTCTCTTGGCGGGCTATCTGGCGCTGGCAGCGTTCTACAGTGTCTACCAGCTTTGTGGTAAGCAGAAGCCGTGGTGGGTGTTTTTGGGAGCGGCGATCGCGATGGTTTTGCTGCTAAGAAGTCCGGTTTTGCCGCTGTTTATTATTATTTTTCGTCAAGTTTTACCAGGGCAAGTGCCTGAGCCGGGTGAGCCGCTCAACCTTCTGGTGCTGCTAATCCGCATGTTTTTTGGGGCAGGTCTGATGGAGGAACTGCTCAAAGTGCTTCCGCTGATTGGCTTTTATCTGTTGGGTCGATCGCTGCCTTCACCCTGGAGAGAGCGGATTGGCATCTGGGAGCCGTTGGATGGCATTCTCTTGGGGGCGGCCTCGGCGATCGGCTTCACTCTACTCGAAACCCTGGGGCAGTATGTGCCTGACATTATTCAAAATACGACTTTGCAGCTTGGAGATGACCCGCGACAGCTAGGATTACAGCTTTTGATTCCTCGGCTGTTGGGGTCGATTTCGGGGCACATTGCCTATAGTGGCTATCTGGGATATTTCATTGGGTTGAGTGTGTTAAATCCTAAACAAAGCTGGCTGATTTTAGCGATCGGCTATCTTACGGCTGCGGCACTTCATGCTTTATGGAATGCAACGGGGTCACTCAGTCCCCTAGTTCTGGCGCTGGTAGGGATTTTGTCTTATGCCTTTTTGGGAGCCGCTATCCTCAAAGCACGCACGTTATCACCAACGCGATCGCAGAACTTTGCTACACGGCTCAGACGGTAAGCTTAGAGCCAATTTTTTAACTGAAGTCAATATAGTTTGATCAACTTTTCCCATTGCTTGCAACGTTGGAAACGCTCCTCAATCCCTACAAGTGAAAAATTTTGAGCGGAAAATCTGGTCTGAAAGTTCCCTAAAACTGGCAGCTTGGGGGCAGAAGATTTGACGAACGAAGCGAAAAACTCCATCGAATTCGCGTAAGATTACACCCTTCGATGGGTCAGATTAGCCCAAAACTTTAGCTTAGTTTTAATTACTTTATCTCTTGATACATTGAGCTATCCTCTATCTGCTTCTTTTAACTTTCTTAAATGGTAGCTATTCAAATAATTTGTAGAAAAACTGTTGTAAAAGTACTTGCTGTAAAGGTTTCAGGTTTTAGAATTTATTGGTTAAGAGAAGCGCGATCGACCAACCGTAAACTTTGATTTCATCCCCTTGATCCATTGGAGAAACAAGGTATCTTGTTAATTGAAGCCACAAAGCTTCACCTGGCAGATAAACAGCTACGGTTCAATTAGTAAGAGGTAAAAAACGCTGTTTCACTTAACATCTGTCTCGCTTAGTCTACAACAGCACCTTAACAGAAACCCGATACTTTCTCATCTTGTTTAATTGAGAGCAAGGCAACTAATTGATTGACTGGGTGTTTCGATTAGTTCTACTCTATTTACAATTAACCTAACAGAGAAAATCACTCAGGAAGTATGACTTAGGTGCTGTTGTGGTTTTAAATTATTGACGTTCTAATCTATAAAAACTGGCAAAATTTTTGGGACAGTCAGAGGGCAAACCCTTCACTGTCTTCTTTAGTTTTTGGGCGATCGCTAAATTTACTTCACTCGCCACAAATCTCTGAAAAATAGTTGTTTTGTACTAAAAACCCTACTATAATCGTCTACTAACAGACAGCATTGAGGCTTTTCTAAGAAGTTCTCGGCTCTCTACTTTCCTATTTGTGTGGCGGAAAAGAGCATCCCTGATCCAACTCAGCGAGTAATATTGTTGAAATCCAGATTGAAGTCAAATCCAGTTTGGAAAACTTAACAGTGTTGTCCTGTGGACGGTTAAGACGAGTGACCTTATGGACGCGCCGGGGTCTGGTCGGTCAATTTGTGCTTACGATATCTCTCATCAACGTTTCCAGGCTTGGCAAAGGTCGATTATTCTCGCTCATCAAAACCTTCTTTTTGAATCACTATGTCGATTATTGCCCTAAAAGCCTGGTATCTCCAGGAATATGAGCCAATCCGAGAACTAGAAAAACGTCCTCATGACCTGAGATTGAGCAAAAATAGTCTGCTAAAGTCAGGGCTGCGGGCTGATTTTTTAGAGGACAGCGAAGAAGTAAAAAACTCCCTGTGGTTTCAGCGCTATCTAGAAGGGGAAACGGTCGAGTTTTACATCGAAGGCAGCGGCGGGTATGCGATTTCCAATATTGACCTTCGTAGCCACGAAATTTACTTTTCAAAGCAGGAAGTCATGGCCCATCTAGAGCCGACCATCTTTTTGTGTTACCAGACCGAGTTTTCCGAATCAAGCGAACTGCTCCGCGAAGAATTAAATCGAATTATCGATAGCATTAATCCTCGATCGCGCCTCCCCCTCACTCTTCAAGAATCGCACCGTTTGACTGATGGCCCCGTCCGTTTGACCAGTTCTCTAATGCGATCGATTCGGCAGTGCCTGTTATTTGTTGCAGACGGCACCTCGATCGCCCAGATTCAAGACACGCCACCGTTGTTGATCCCCAGTCCCAAAGTTTGTGTCGAAGTGGGATATGCCTTGCAGAGTAAGCGATCGGAGCAGCTTTTGTTGACTCAGATGGAGCGATCGGACGTACCGGGACAGTTTCCCTTTGACTTGCCAAGCCAAAATCGTCTGGTGTTCAAAGACAAAACTCAGTTACGCAAGCTACTTCCAAAAGCGATCGAAACCCAACTCCAGCGATTCAACCTACTGTCTTAGATAAACCCAAACCTCCTCCTTTCGCGAAGCGGATTACCCCCAAAGGGGGAACAGATCATCGAAGACGACCCCTCATCTCTTGTGATTTCTGAACACTTCCAGCCCATAATAGTGTCGTTATGTTTCAGATGAAATGATATGCCTAGAACACCGAGCGAGTTTGCAGTTCATCTATTGCTCGAAGGCGGACATCGCGAAGAAGTGCGGTTTGCCACCATTCAGGATTTTCAGAAGTGGTATAGCGGCGAACTTGTGCCCAAAGCGGCTTCCAACGATTTCATCAGCGTCCCCATCAAGAATATTCAGGGCGAATATATGGTGGTGCGTCCCGCTAAGGTGTTGGGAATTCGCGTTGAGCCACTGTACTCTGGGAGCGTCGATCGCTACTAGATGGAGGGATGAGAGAGAACTTCGATGATCTGTTCCCCCTTTGGGGGTAATCCGCTTCGCGAGGAGGGATGGAGGATGGAAGGAACCTTGGAGTTTTGGAAACGTCCTGACATTCCTGGCTAAATTGGGTTGGTGAGTATGAGAAATTTGCGAATCGCTGGGATCGATCGACTCCTGGCGTTGTTTTGTTTGGGTGTCTCTGTAACGCTGATCAGTCCGGCTGTCTCGGTTCCCTCGGTTTCGCCCACTCCAAAGGTTCCTGTTCTTCAAAAGCCTGTTGTTCCGCTGCGACCTTCTAAACCTTCAGAGGGATTGGGACTTGATGATCAGCTTTGGGGAATGGGAAGATCTGGAGACCGTAAAGCGTTGTTAACGGCGGTCGATCGTAGCCTTCGGTATCTACAAACGGCTCAGGCAGCAGAGGCTTATCGCAAATATCCGGTGAAAGGCGTGACACGCGATCGGGTAGTTCGCAGTCTGAGAAGATTTCGCCAACTGCTGCTGACAGCTCGTTCTGCCCAAGCGTTACAGGTGGCCGTTCAAAAAGAATTTGTGTTTTATGAATCGGCGGGCAAAGATGGACAGGGAACCGTTGCGTTTACGGGCTATTTTGAGCCTGTTCACACGGCGAGTCGAGTCCCTACCGCAGACTTTCGCTATCCTTTATACCGCTTGCCCTCTAATCTAAAAACGCCTCATCCCACTCGCTTAGAACTGGAAGGCGAAGACGGACTTCAGGGGACAAAGGGGATTTTGCGCGGTTTGGAACTGGTGTGGCTGCGCGATCGCCTCGAAGCTTTTTTGATTCAAGTCCAGGGATCGGCGCGATTGGAGTTAACGGATGGCAGCGTGATGACGATCGGCGTTGCGGGACACACCAACCAAGCGTACACAGGCATCGGACGAGAACTTGTCAAAGACGGCAAGCTGCGCCTCGAAGACTTAAATCTACCCAACGTCGTGCAACACTTTGAGCGAAATCCTAGTGACCTCAACGTATATCTACCTCGCAACCGTCGGTTTGTCTTCTTTCGCGACACCAACGGCACACCCGCTACCGGAAGCTTAGGATTTCCTGTGACCGCCGACCGCTCGATCGCCACCGATAAATCTCTGATGCCTCCCGGAGCTTTGGCGCTGATTTCAACTCAGATTCCCAATCGTCAGCTAAAACAGCGTCCCGTCAATCGGTTCGTACTCGATCAAGACACAGGTGGGGCAATTCTCGGAGCCGGACGAGTCGATATCTATACAGGAACCGGGAAAGACGCAGGCGATCGAGCAGGTCTGATCAACGCCACTGGACAGCTATACTACCTACTCTTAAAGTAAGATCAAGGCTCTTACCGCTGTCTTTTCATCCCTCCTCGCAAAGCGGATTACTCCCAAAGGAGAACAGATCATCGAAGTTCTCCCTCATCCTTCTCAAGCCCAAGGGAAAGGCCCCCTTCATGACTGCCACACAACCCTCCGAACTCACAGTCACAGCCCTGCCTGACCACACGCAATTACCAGAGTCAGACGGAACTTTTGTGAAGAATTTTCAAGAACATCCTCAAAGCAACCTGCTGACCAATTCGATTCGTCCCATCTTGCAGACCCTTCACCCAGATGGGCAATACTGTATCGGGCAAGATTGCGGCATCTACTGGGGACTCACCGATCCTCCCCAAAAAGGAGCCGAAGCCCCGGACTGGTTTTATGTGCCCAACGTTCCCCCGATGCTGAATGGGGTGTTTCGACGCTCCTATGTGCTGTGGCAAGAATATGTTGCGCCGCTAATTGCGCTGGAATTTTCATCAGGAGACGGTAGCGAAGAACGCGACTCCACTCCCATCACAGGCAAATTTTGGGTCTACGAGCAAGCGATTCGGATTCCGTTTTATGGCATTTATGAAGTTCGCAAAGCCTCGATCGACCTCTATCACCTCGTCGAAGGTCGCTATCAGCCAGTTGTCGTCAACGATCGTGGGCATTTTCCAATCCCTCCAATGGGCATCGAGTTGGGCATCTGGCAAGGACAGATTGAAGGGATGGAACTTCCGTGGCTACGCTGGTGGGATGGTGACGGAAACTTGCTGTTAACAGGAGACGAACGGGCGGAACAAGAACGTCAACGGGCCGACCGACTTGCTGAACGTCTACGTCAGTTGGGCATTGACCCCAACGAAGTCTAACTGGGATGCCTTATGCCGATCGATGCCCCGTTAGACCTCACTCTGCAAATCGTCATTACGGTGATTGCTGGAATTGGCGCTCAAGTCATTGCTGAGTACGTCAAGATTCCGGGGATTGTCTTTTTGCTGATGTTTGGCATTTTTTTGGGGCCGAGTGGATTGGGCTTACTACACCCCGATCGCTTTGGAGATGGTTTAGAAGTCCTAGTGGCCCTGCTGGTGGCGGTGATTTTGTTTGAGGGCGGCTTCAATCTGCAACTGAGAGAATTGGGTCGTGTCTCCGGCAGTTTGCGAAATTTGGTGACGATCGGAACGCTGATCACGCTCGTCGGGGGCGGAATGGCTGCCCATTGGCTGAGTGAGTTTCCCTGGTCGATCGCCTTTCTCTACGGTTCCCTAATTGTCGTCACCGGGCCGGTTGTGATCAATTCTCTGCTGCGACAGGTGAAGGTCGATCGCCAGGTGGCAACTCTTCTAGAAGGGGAAGGCGTGCTCATCGATCCCGTCGGCGCAATTCTAGCCGTTGTGGTGCTGAATGTGTTGCTAAACGGCAATCCTGATGCGTTGACCGTCGCGAGTGATCTGGGCATTCGGTTGGGAATTGGGGGTGGCATTGGAACGATCGGCGGCTGGCTGTTGGGCTTCATCCTTAAACGCGCCACTTTTTTGTCAGAAGACTTAAAGAATCTGGTCGTGCTGGCAGGCTTGTGGGGCTTGTTTGGGGTGGCGCAATTGTTGCGGAGTGAAGCGGGTTTGATGGCGACGGTGATTGCAGGAATTGTCCTGAGAGCGTTTGCCCTGCCAGAAGAACGGTTGCTCAAGCGATTTAAGGGACAGTTAACCATTTTAGCGGTCTCGGTACTGTTTATTTTGCTGTCGGCGGATCTGTCGATCGCAGGTATTTTTGCTTTAGGCTGGGGTGGCTTATTTACCGTTCTCACGCTGATGTTTGTGATCCGGCCCCTCAGCGTTTGGATTTGTACCTGGAATAGCGATCTCAGTTGGCAACAAAAGTTATTTCTCAGTTGGATTGCACCGCGAGGAATTATTGCTGCTTCTGTTGCGTCTCTATTCGCAATTCTATTAACTCAGCGGGGAATTAATGGAGGCGATTCGATTAAAGCTTTGGTGTTTCTGACTATTATTCTAACCGTTGTAATTCAAGCCCTGACTGCTCAATGGGTTGCTAACCTGCTCAACATTAACTCTAAAAATGCGACAGGTGCTGTGATTGTCGGATGCAGTCCTTTAAGTTTGTTAATTGCTCGACTGTTTTTAGAACGAGGCGAATCTGTTGCGCTGATTGATACCGATCCCGAATCGAAATTGCCAGAACTGCACCCCAATCTCAAACTGTTTATTAGTAGTGCGTTGGATACTGATGTGCTGGAGGAAGCAGGATTGTCATCTGTGGGGACGTTTCTCGCCATGACCAACAATGGTGAAGTTAATTTAGTCGTGGCCCAGCGTGCCGCCGAAGAATTCAATCCGCCGAGAGTGCTGGCTGTGTTTCCTGAATCCTCGAATAGTAAAGTACAACAGGCGTTTGACGCTCAAATTTTGCTCAAAACTTGGAATCAGTATTTGATGGATGGAGCCGTCAAACTGGGCGAGACGATTTTGAAAGAAGACGGCTTTGAGCCACAACAAGCGTACTTACGATCGCTCATTCAAACTCAAACTCTGATGCCTTTATTAATGGAGCGCGATCGCTGCCTACAAATCGTACCCGTGGACAGCGAATGGGCAGCGGGTGATCGCCTCATCTACTTATTGCACGACCCCAAACCCAAATTGTTAAAACTCCTGTCAGGCTCAAGTCAACTTCGCTTGACGATCGAAACCCTGTCAGAAGTCGAGGAGATGCCAGAGAAAATTTCAGGAGCAATTTCAGAAACCATTTCGGTCAACGGTGATTTTTTGGATGCTTAAGAATTCTCAAGATCCTAAACGTAAGATACTGAACGTTAGCCCTGCTTCGGATGATTTCGCAAGCAACGATTCATCACGCTGCCTTCAACACTCTCGCTCAACAGATCTAAAATGAAAACAGTTGCGTTTGGCGAGTAGAATTTATCGAGACTGTCTACGGAAATCTTCAGGGACTCAAATCGAGCCAGCTTAAGCAGTTGCAGCGTTTGTATCATCAGCGCTTGCCGGGCGATCGCATCACCACCTCCGAATTTGCCCAACGGTTGGCTGCCATCAGTACCGAAATTAGTCAGCCTGTCTGTGCCTACATCAATCGACGCGGGCAGGTGATCAGAGTGGGAGTTGGAACGCCACGTCAGACTCAGATCCCGCCGATTGAACTACCGCGCTATGGAGCCGAGCGGCTGAGTGGAATTCGCTGTGTCGCCACTCAATTGAAATATGATCCCCCCGGAGAATCGGCTCTGACAGCGATGGCGATGCAGCGATTGGATGCGCTGGTGGCGATCACGATGACGGGCGGCGGGTTTGAGCGGCGAGGCGGTGGGGCAACTGGATACGTGAAAGGCGCTTATCTGGCGCATCTCGTGCCTCATCCCGAAGTCAACTGGACAGTTTCGCAACCAATGAGTTTGGACGCGATCGCCGATCAAGATTTGCTTGCTCTGGTCGAAGGGCTGGAGTCAGAATTTCGGCGTGAATACACGGCCCAGCAGGTCGATCGTGATCATGATCAAGTTCTGGTTGTCGGTTTGCAGACTGAGAATATGTCAACCTTGAGCTTTCGAGACGGGCTGGCTGAGTTGGGGCGACTGGTCGAAACCGCAGGCGGCGATGTCTTGCAAACCATCAAGCAAAAGCGTCCTCGTCCCCATCCGCAAACTGTAATCGGGGAAGGCAAAATTCAGGAAATTGCGCTGGCTGCCCAAACGATCGGAGCCAATCTCGTCGTTTTCAACCGTGACCTTTCTCCGGCTCAAGTTCGCAATTTAGAAAATCAGATTGGCGTTCGCGTCGTCGATCGTACAGAAGTCATTCTGGATATCTTTGCACAACGGGCCCGATCAGGTGCCGGGAAACTTCAAGTCGAGTTAGCCCAGCTTGAATATATGCTGCCTCGCTTGACAGGACGCGGACAAGCCATGTCACGACTAGGCGGCGGGATCGGCACCCGTGGGCCAGGGGAAACCAAGTTAGAAACCGAACGACGAGCCATTCAGCGACGGATTGCCCGACTTCAGCAAGAAGTAACTCAACTGCAAGCTCATCGATCGAGGATGCGCCAGCGCAGACAGCATCAAGAAGTGCCCTCGATCGCCGTCGTTGGTTACACCAATGCTGGAAAATCGACGTTACTGAATGCGCTCACCAATGCGGAAGTCTACACGGCTGACCAGTTGTTTGCGACGCTCGACCCGACGACGCGCCGTTTGACGGTGACAGATTCGGTCACGCATGAGTCGATGGCGATGTTGCTGACGGATACGGTGGGCTTTATTCATGAGTTACCACCTTCGCTGGTTGATGCCTTTCGAGCGACGCTAGAGGAAGTGACGGAAGCTGATGCGCTATTGCATGTGGTCGATTTGTCTCATCCTGCGTGGCAGAGTCAGATCCGATCGGTGATGAAAATCTTGTCAGAAATGCCAATTTCACCCGGCCCCGTCCTGGTAGCGTTCAACAAAATCGATCGAGTGGACAGCGACACCCTTTCTCTCGCTCAAGAGGAGTTTCCGCAAGCCACTTTTATTTCGGCCAGCGATCGTCTAGGGTTAGAAACTCTGAGACAGCGACTCATGCAGCTAGTTCGCTACGCAGTGACTTCAGGCTGATTCAAGAAGGGATGGAGACAGACTCAATTCTTTTTTCATCCCTCATCCCTCATCCCTCATCCCTCATCCCTCATCCTTCCACTCTTTCAATCCTTGCAAAACCGAATCTGTGGGTGCCGTCCAACCGACAATGCCACCTTGAGCACGAACCATTTCAAGCGTCGATTGTTTGAATTCTGGAAAATAGCTTTCGGTCGCATCTTCGACTAAAAGGCACTCGTAGCCGCGATCGTTGGCCTCACGCATGGTCGATTGTACACAGACTTCAGTCGTTACTCCGGTGATCAAAAGATGCGTAATGTTTTGCGCTTGCAACTGAGATTCTAGCGGAGTATTGTAGAAAGCGCCTTTGCCCGGTTTGGGGATCAAAATTTCACCCGGCAGCGGAGCCAACTCAGGAATGATGGCGTTGCCGGGTTCGCCCAAGACGAGAATGCGCCCCATCGGGCCAACATCGCCGATAGTCAAGTTTCCTTTGCCCCGTTTGAGTTTTGACTCAGGACAATCAGACAGATCCATCTGGTGCCCCTCAAGCGTGTGAAAAATAGGGATTCCCAAGGCCCGACAGCCCTCAAGCAGGCGTTTGAGCGTAGGAACGATCGCTTGAAGTCGGCTCACGTCGTTTCCCAGAATGTCTCCAAATCCGCCTAACTCCATAAAGTCACGCTGCATGTCAATGAGAATCAGCGCCAAGTTGCCGTCTGTGGGCAATAAGTAGTCGTAAGGTTGAGCAGCAATGTAGGGCATAAGAGTAAATGATAAACACAGGCTTCAGTTTGCCCATTATTGAGCATTCAGATCAAAACTCACAGCACCCAACGTTTAGGCAACTTTAGTGACCTGCCATACTGCGACCGATCGAGGCAAAATCAGCCGTATCCGTCTGGCTTTCATACGCAAATTTGCCCTCACTAATCACGACGATGCGATCGGATAGTTTTAGCAACTCATCTAAATCTTCGCTGACCAAAAGCACGGCCACCCCTCGGTTTCGGGCTTCCAAAATCTCGCCGTGAATATAATCAACTGCCGAGAAGTCAAGACCAAAACACGGATTAGCGGCGATCAATAGTTTGATGTGGTCTTCAGACAATTCGCGGGCCAAAACGGTGCGCTGGACATTACCCCCAGACAGGTTGCCGACGGGCGTTTCAGGCGAGGGCGTTTTGATATTAAAGGTGCCAATCAATTTCTGAGCCGTTTCTCGAATTGCCTGAAAGATCAGCATCCACCCTTTGGCTTGAGGGTGGCGATCGAACGTCCGAAAGGCCAGATTTTCAGCAACGCTCATGTGGGCAACGCAGGCATTCTTCAACGGTTCTTCGGGCAGCACAAAGACGCGATGCTGATACATTTCTTTGCGAGTGGCGCGATAGACTTGACCGTTGACGAGAATTTGCCCCCCCGTCGCCGGACGCTGCCCTGCCAGCACTTCGACCAGTTCTCGCTGACCGTTGCCAGAGATGCCCGCAATTCCTACAATTTCGCCACTGTTGACGGTGAGATCAACGCCACACACGCCTTCGATCCCATTGTCTTTGTTGGCGCGAATCTCCTGAATTTCTAGTACAGGAGCCGCATCAGGATGGACAGTTTTCTCGACTTTTTGAGGCGATCGCTTTTCGCCCATCATCATTTCTGACATATCGGCGATCGTCAGATCTTTGACGCTGCCCTGACCCGCCAGTTTGCCCTTTCTCAAAACAGTAATTTCGTCAACAAAGGCGGTCACTTCTCGAAATTTGTGGCTGATCAGCAAGACGCTCAAATGTCCCGCGGTGACTTCTTGACGAATCAGACCCAACACTTCATCCGCTTCTGCTGGGGTCAAAACCGAGGTCGGCTCATCGAGGATCAGAATTCGACTCTTGAGATAAAGCTGTTTGAGAATTTCTAATTTTTGCTTTTGTCCGGCAGCGAGTTGAGCGACCAGCGCATCTAACGGCACCTTGAAGGGGGCTTGGGACATGAAAGCGTTAAGTTCTTCGTATTCCGCCTTCCAGTTGATCAGGTTGGGACTTTCGTAGCGAGAGAGAACCAGATTTTCGGCAACCGTCATCGCCGGAACAGAAGTGAAATGCTGATACACCATGCCGATCCCGTATTTTTGGGCATCACGGGGGCTGGCGATCGTTCTCGCTTCTCCCCCAACTCTCACCTCACCGTCCGTCGGTGTATAGAAGCCCATCACACATTTGACCAGCGTACTTTTTCCGGCTCCGTTTTCTCCTAAGAGAGCGTGAAAGGTGCCCGATCGCAGCGTCATCGACACGTTATCTAGCGCGGTCATCGTGCCAAACCGTTTGGTCATGTTGACCACTTCTAGCTGAGGCGGCAAATTGAGTTCTTTGGCTTCGGTGGCTTCTACAGCAGTATTCATAAGGGGTTACATAGAGCGGGGACGAAGATCTTTTTGGGCTGTGAATGCGACAGAGTAGACGAAAGACGAGAAGGCTGATTTGATGCGAGGAACTGTTTTGGTGGATGTGACTTGGTGGATGGAAATGGAGAGGGACGATCAATGAATTTTGGCGATTCACGTATCATCCCTAACGTTTGAGCAGGCTTACGTGATTGTCCCCAAAGATCCGGGTGCCCCGGTCAGCGTCTTCTTGGGTGAGCAAGTCACAATCATGATCAGCAACGTCAAGATATAAGGCGAAGCGTTGAACAAATAATAGCCACCCTCAATACCAACCGCTTGCAGGGCAGGGCCAAGAGACTGCGCTCCCCCAAACAGCATCGATGCCCACAGACACTGAATCGGATTCCATCGGGCAAAAATCACCAGCGCAACGGCCATCAGCCCCTGACCGCTCGAAATTCGCTCTGACCAGCTACCTGGATAATAGAGCGACAGATAAGCGCCCCCAATTCCCGCCAAAAAGCTTCCGGCAATAATGCAGAGCATCCGCACTTTTTTAACCGAAATGCCCATCGCTAAAGCTGCATCGGGGCTGTCTCCAACGGCTCGAATAAATAGCCCCCAGCGCGTCGATTTAAAAAACCACGCCATCAGGGGAGCAATCAAAATGCCAATCACAAATAACGGATTCACCCTCAACGCAGCCTCTACTTGAGAAATACCGCTCCACCAGCCCAGCGAGAAGGACGGAAGCTGAGGAGCGGGCGGCTGAATAAAAGGCTTGCCCAAAAAGAAGGCCACCCCACTGCCAAAGATGATCATGGCAATACCGACAGCGACATCGTTGACTTTGGGCTGTTGAGAAAGCCAAGCGTGAATGAATCCCAACAGCATTCCGGCAAAGCCTGCGACCAAGACACCCAGCCAGGGAGCGATCGCCGCCCCCACTGTTTTTTCACTCAGATAAGACACGCCGTAAGCGCTCATCGCCCCCATCAGCAGCGTCCCTTCTAAACCCAGATTAATTTTGCCGCTTTTTTCGGTCAGACATTCGCCCAAACTGACAAATAAGAAGGGCGCACTGCCGCGCAAAATCCCCGCCACAATGCCTAACGGAACACCCCACCAGCCGATCGCTTCTGTTGCCATTTCGTACTCCTAATGTTTTCTAAACGGTTGCAGAGGATGCGGGAGCAATCGGATCAGCCGCACGCTCCTTAAAGACGGCAAACCGCCCGTACAATGATTCGCTGTATAGGACAACGAGAAACACTAACCCTTGAAAAACATACACCGTGGCATCGGGTAGATTTAACTGACGCTGAAGAATGCTACCACTAGCGAGAATACCTCCGAGCAAAACGGCGACAACGCTGGCAGCGATCGGATTATATCGAGCGATGAACGCGACTAAAATTCCGGCATACCCATAGTTGGCATTCAGCGATTCGTTAGCGCGACCATGAACAGCCGCCACCTCGACCATGCCTGCCAGACCTGCACAAGAGCCTGCCAAAAAGCAGATGGCGACGGTGAGTTTGCCGACGGGCAAGCCTGCAATTCGAGCCGCTTTGACGTTTCCGCCAGCAGTGCGGGCCGCAAATCCAAAAGTAGTACGCTGAATCAAAACGTAAGCGATCACACAGGCAATAATTCCATACAGCAAGCCGTAGTGAATGCGCGTATCGGGCAGCGTCCCCAGTTTGTCAATGTCTGGAATCGGGTAGCTCGACGGCTTGTTAAGCGAACTTGGATCGCGCATCGGGCCAGCCACCAGATGATTAAGCAGGGCGATCGCAATATAGTTCATCAACAGACTGCTAATGGTTTCATTCACCGCTCGATAGTGACGCAGGGCACCCACCGCCGCAATCCACAAGCCTCCTGCCAGCATTCCGGCCAGCGCCATGACGGTTTGGACGACGATCGCTGGAGCCGAATTAGCCACAGACAGCCCTGCCGCGATCGCACCAATTCCACCCATGACCAGCGCCCCCTCGTTGCCAATAATCATCAGCCCCAATCGAGCCGGAAGCGCCGTACACAGCGAAGTCAACATCAACGGAGCCGCCCGAATCAACGTATTCTGAAAGGCGAACCAGCTCCCAAACGCCGCTTTGTAGATAGCTGCATACACAGCAAACGGATTTGCCCCCGCCGCCGCGCAAAACAACCCAAACAACACCAGAGAAAAGAGTAAAGCACCGATGGGAATGGCGATCGCTTCAGCAGTCCTGCGCCATTGAGAGTTTGTCAACATAAGGTTTAACTTGCACTTTTAGCTTGCACTACCAATGACACCTGCTGCCAGCCAGTTCACTTTGTCGAGAGCGGGGTCGGTGATTTTGTAGGCTGTGCCTGAAGGAATTTTCACCTGTCCGGCGTTGTCAGCGATCGCGCCTTTATAAATTGAGAGATCTCCACTGGAGATTTTGGCGATCGTATCGTCTGCGTCTTTTTTGGCAGCGTCAGCAACGGCCGACCCATAGGGCGCGAGTTTGACGAATTTTTCTTTGAGACTGCCGCGAATCAGATGGGGAATGCCGCCATTCATCAAGGTTTTGCCTGATTTGATCAGTTCGGCGTAGCTGGTGTAGACGCTTGTCCAATCCCAGGCGGTGCCCGTGAGATAAGACTGAGGAGCGAGCGAAGCCTGAACGGTATGGAAGCCAGAGGTAAAAATTCCGCGTTTTTGGGCGGTTTCGATCACGACTTTGGGACTGTCTACGTGCATCCCGACGACATCGATTCCCTGGTCAGCGAGTGAGTTGGTAGCTTCGGCTTCTTTGACGGGTAGCGCCCAATCTCCTGTAAAAATCACCTTCATTGTGATGTCTGGCTTGACGCTGCGTGCGCCCAACATAAAGCCGTTAATATTTCTGAGCACTGGGTTAATCGGCTTGGCGGCAACAAATCCGAGCTTGCCTGTTTTGGAGGTTTGGGCGGCAATTCGACCCGCTACATATTGCGCTTCATCCACGTCGCCAAAGTAGCTGCCAATGTTGTTGGGTAGTCCTTCTTTCCAAAGTGCGCCACAGTGAAAAAACTGCACATTGGGATAGTCTGCGGCCAGCTTGAGAATATGGGGATCAAAATAGCCAAAGGAAGTTGGAAACAGCACCGTTGCGCCATCTTGCTCGATCATGTTTCGCATGGCTTCTTGCACTTCGGTCGTCTCTGGAACGTTTGCCTGCTCAACAGTTTTTACGCCTGCAATTTTCGAGACTCCTTCTTTGCCTTCTGCGTGAGCCTGATTCCAACCAAAATCGTCCTTTGCGCCGACGTAGAGAAAGCCCATCACAAGCGGCTTGTCAGAAGCGGGACTGGCTCCTGGACTGGTTGGTGTCGAAGCGGTAGGAGTCTGGCTAGAACAGCCTGTCCACAAACGAGATGAAAGCCCAAAGGCAGCAGTGCCCAGCAGTCCGCGAATCACCTGGCGACGGGGGAGGTAAAGCGATCGTCTACTCACAATTTGACTCCTCAAAACAGAAGCGATGGCAGTGTCTAAATAGTGCCGAATAGTGCCGAAACATTATGCAGTCACTGGTCAAATTAGACTATTGGAAAAACTACGATCGAGAAGTAATCGATGTAACAATTTAACAATTCTGAGAACTGCGTCAAGTATATTCAGCAGTTTGTGATCTCCTGGATACGGCTTCTGTAAATCTTACGCCTTATTTGCTTGAATCATGCCGAAATTCTGGTTGTTTTTTTTGATGAGCTTTGTCCTTCTGCGGCTGATCTTCTGGGTTGGAGTGTTTCCAAACCCCGATGAGGCTTACTATTGGCTTTGGGGAAGGCATCCAGCTTTATCTTATTATGATCATCCGCCGTTAAATGCGTGGATTCAAGGCAGTTTTACAGCGCTTTTAGGACGGTCTACTTTTGTGTTGCGGTTGCCAAATTTATTCAGTAATGCTGTTCTTTTTTATACTTACTACCGCATTGTTAATTATCTTTATCGTCAGAACACCTGGCATTACGTTTTGTTAACTTTGATGTTGATTTTGGCATCTCCTTTGTATTTTCTATTTTTATCTTTGGCGTGGCATGACCACTGGTTAATCACATTCTCGCTCGTCTCAATGTATCTGTTCGTGATGTTTCTCGATGGCTATGTCGATCGCCAACCCCAAACCTGGAGCCTCTATGGAGCCGCGATCGCGCTGGGATGCGCCATTTTGTGTAAATACAATGCTGTTTTTGTGGCATTTGGATTCATCGCAACGCTGATTGTTGATCGTCGAGTCCGTTCTTTGTGGCGAGATCGTCGGTTGTATGTTGCAGGCGTGCTCGTATCACTTTCGAGTATTCCAATTCTGATTTGGAACGTTTCTAATCAGTTTCAGTCGCTTCAGTATTATGTCGATCGTAGCGTTCAGTCCAGTGATTTTAGTCTTAAGATTGGCCCATTCCTCGCGTTTGTGATTGCTTCGTTTTTTGTGGTGTCTCCTTTTTACTGGAAAGCGTTTTATCGAAGTTTAAAATCTCCGTCTCCTCTAATGCGTGAGGATTCGCTTTATCCGGTAGTTGCGTTCTGGGTGTTTGCCGTTTCGTCTGTTTTATTAACCGTTCTTTCTCTGATTTCTGCTGCGCTCTATTATTGGAACATCACTGCTTATTTGATGCTGTTTCCACTGTTGCCGCCGCTCTTTGCCTCTCGAACATCCTTTCTGGCTATACAGCTTTACGGACTGTTGTTTGCAGCCTTGTTGACGATTCACTACGGACTGCTGCCGCTATCAGCTTTGGTGAGTCGAGATGCTGATCCGGATTCACGAATGCTATATGGCTGGAATGAAGTCGCAACCGCTGTGAGAACGCAAGCTGCAACACTAGAAGGAACGCCATTACTCATCACAACCGACTATCGATCGGCTTCCGCACTCGCCTTTCGACTCAATTCCACAAACGTAATTGCTCTCTCCGATCGCGTGGATCAGTTCGATTTTTGGGGTATCCCTGGTCACTCGTCAACCCAGGAAAATGCAGTAATTTTGTCGGATGATTGGTTTCCTGTGATGCCAAAGCTAATGGCTCAGTTCGATCGTGTATCAGAGCCAGAAACAGTCTCTATTAAGCGGTTTGGTGTTTGGGTTAAGAATTACTATGTACAAAAGGGCTATCGATTTAAGGGTAGCCATTTGTCCACGGTGAGCAAAAAGTAATGGATTGCATTCAGATCAGTGAGATTCGGGCGTATGGCTACACAGGGGCGCTTCCCGAAGAGCAGGTTTTGGGACAGTGGTTTGAAGTTAACTTAACGCTCTGGTTCGATTTGTCACTCTCTGGTCAGAGCGATCGTCTTCAAGACACGCTCGATTATTGTGATGTAATTGAGGGCGTTCAGCAAATTATCAGAGCGTCTCGGTTTACGCTCCTAGAACGGATGGCGACTGTAATTGCCGAATTGGTTTTGGGGTTCGATCGCATCGATCAGGTGCGCGTCAATCTAGTCAAACTTGCGGCTCCGATTCCTGATTTTGGCGGCAAGATTGCGATCGACATCACGCGGAAAAAGTAGCGTAGTCATCAAAAAACCCCGATGGATGAACTCATCTCAACGGGGCAAAGACGCAGTTAGGAGGTATCTTTTCATTTACGTTAATCAAAGAAATTAAAGAGTGTCTTTCTCTTAACAAGTTCTTAAGACACAAGTTCTTAAGACACAAGTTCTCAAGACGTGCAGCACTTATTCAACCCGATGCCAACTTGTGGGCAACGCGAGTCGTCTCAGGCAAACGATACTTGGGAGTACAGCCCATCACATAAGCGATCGCAGTCTCCAAACTGATCCGATGTCCCGATGAAATAAACAAAGGAAGAGTGCCCGGACGAGTCCGCAAAACTGCGCCAATGCGATCGCCTTTATCCAGAAGTGGTTGCCACGCCCCCCGCTCATCGGGAACCTCTGCAAACTTGCCCACGAGTCGAGACTTTGCGACTCCGATCGTCGGTAACCCCGTCAACACTCCCAAATGACAGGCAATCCCAAACCGTCGAGGATGGGCGATTCCCTGACCGTCACACAGCAGCAAATCCGGCACAATCTGAATTTTTTCTAACGCATCCAGCACCGCAGGCACTTCTCGAAACGACAGAAACCCCGGAATATAAGGAAACGCTGTCGGACGGCGAGCGATCGCCTGATCACACACCTGCAATTCTGGATAACTCAAAACCGCCACCGCCGCACGAGTCACCGCCCCCTCTTCTTCAAATCCCACATCCACCCCCGCCACAAACCGCACCGCCCCAAATCGGTCGATCGTCACCACCTCCCCCCGCAACCGTTGCTGAATCACGATCGCCTCCTCCGCCGTCAGCACCCACTCATGTCCATGCTCAATCTTCATCCCTCATCCCTCATCCCTCATCCCTCATCCCTCATCTCTCCCCGCGCAGCGGAACAAAGTTCTCCCTCGCCCTCATTCCCTCATATCGCCATACAATAAGCTTGTCTACCATCTCTGGTCGCAATGCTAGGACGATTGCTCAGTTCGCGCTATCGGATTGTCAGAATCCTGGGGTCTGGCGGGTTTGGTCATGCTTATGTGACAGAAGACACCCAGCGTCCAGGCAACCCTCTCTGTGTGTTAAAGCATCTGAGTTTTGCCAGCCAAGATCCGGCGATCGTCAGACAAGCCAGACGAATGTTTTTGGCGGAAGCCGAAACGCTCGAAAAGCTAGGACGACATGAGCAGATTCCCCAACTGCTGGCGTATTTTGAGGAAGACGAAGAATTTTACCTGGTTCAAGAATTCATTGAAGGGCACCCGCTCAGTGAGGAACTGACGCTAGGATTCCAGTTTTCTGAAACTCAGGTCATTGAGTTGCTAGAAGAAGTGCTGGAAATATTGGAGTTTGTTCATGCTCATGGCGTGATTCATCGTGACCTGAAGCCAGATAATTTAATTCGGCGGGCAAGCGATCGCAAGATCTTTCTCATCGATTTCGGCGCGGTCAAAAATATTGCTCAGTCCGTGGTGGACGATTCTAGAACCACCCAGATGAGTATGCCTGTCTATACGTCGGGCTATGGGGCGAGTGAGCAATGTTTAGGTAAACCGCGATTTAGTAGCGACATTTATGCCCTGGGCGTGATTGGCATTCAGGCGCTGACCGGGGCGCGACCGTCTCAACTGCCCCAAGACCCCAATACGTGTGAATTGATCTGGCGCGATCGTGTTGAAGTCCGAGATGAGTTGGCGATCGTGCTGGAGAAGATGACCAAATTTCACTTTAACCAGCGTTATGCATCGGCGACTGAGGCTTTAGAAGCGCTTCAAGCCCTCAAGCAAGCCCCTACTCACACTCAACTTCCCCTGTCTAAATTTGATGCCGTTCGCCGCTCCCCCATACGGCCACAAAGCCAGTCGCAAAGCCAACGGCTGAGGTCAAATTGGAGACTACCGCTCACGATCGCCGCTGGAATTGGAGCCACCGCCGCCGTCACTCTAGCAACCTGGACAGGTGTCCGAAATTTTGTGCCCCCGACTGCCTCTCCGATCGCCCGTCCCGGCTCTGATCAAATCAGCTTTGGCGAAAGAGTCTTGGCTCCTGGAATCACCGCTCCCCTTAAGCAAGAAGCAGCCGAACAACTCACCGCAGGAAAGTTGCCCCTGGCTGCCACCCTGCTTGAGAAAGCTCGTCGCATGAATCGATTTGACCCGGAAGCGCTGATTTACCTCAATAACATTCGCATTGGGGAGAAGAAATCTTATACGATCGGCGTGGCCGTCCCCCTCAGCACTCAGCCCTCGACCTCGGCGGAAGTGTTGCGTGGTGTGGCCCAGGCCCAAACCCAGGTGAACCAATCTGGCGGAATTAATGGGGTTCAGTTGAAAGTGGCGATCGCCACCGACGACAGCCAACCCGAACTTGCCAAAGAAGTCGCCGCCTCGTTTGCAGCCGATTCCAACCTTTTAGGAGTCGTTGGCCACGGGACAAGCGACACCACGTTAGCTGCCGCCAAGATTTACGAATCAGAGGAATTAGTCGCGATTTCGCCGATCAGTTCTGCTGTACAGCTATCGGGGTTCAGTCCCTACATGTTTCGGACGATGCCGAGCGATCAAGCGCCTGCCAAAAAACTCACCGAGTATATGGTGACGCAGCTTAAAAAGCGCAAAGCAGCCGTGTTTTACAATTCAGGCAGCACTTACAGCAAGTCGCTCAAAGATGCTTTTAAGGATGCGCTCTACTACAGCGGCAAAGGGCAGGTGATTGAGGAAGTCGATTTGAGCAAACCAGATTTTAACCCCGTAGACAGCGTTGAAGACGTGATCAAAAAGGGGGCTGAGGTGATGATGCTGGCACCCAATCAAGAGTTTTTTGAACGAACGCTGCTCGTCGTCGATGCCAATCAAAATCGGTTGCCTCTTTTAGCGGGAGATGCTTTTTACTTACCCAAAACGCTGCAAGTGGGCGGAAAAGCTGTCTCAGGCATGACGCTTGCCGTTCCTGCGTATCAGGCAGACATCGATCGCTCTCCCTTTCAAAAGCAAGCAAAAACGCTGTGGGGCGATCGTGTCAACTGGCGTACTGTTCTTTCCTACGATGCAACCCAGGCACTGATTGGCGCAATGCAGCAGTCTCCCACCCGCAGCGGCATTCGTCGAGTGTTGGCTGACCCCAAGTTTTCTGTAATGGGCGCACTTCACCCCGTCAGCTTTTCACCCAAAGGCGATCGCCCGACTGAACTGGCAATTGTCAAAGTAATGCCAATGCGATCGGGCAAAAAGTTCGAGTTCAAGTCTGTCTCCACCTCAACTGCAAGATGAGAGGTTAGTTTAATAGCCCTGGGTTAGAAAGGTTGGAGATAACCCTTCTTGGGAAAGGACTGTCAGAGACCTTATTCACCAGCGCTTTAGTTACGGAGTTGCAGGAGCTGTCACCGAAGGAACTGCTTGAGTCGAAGGAGCGATCGGCTGTTGGCGGAGTAACTTTTGCTGTTGTGCACGAAACTGGGCGGCTGCATCATCCAGGTTTTGTTGTTGTTGCGCTCGAAAATCGCCTTGATTGGTGCCGCTCGTGATCCGTTGGATCAAGTCAAACACGCCAGTCGTCGCCCCAGTACTGTCACTGCGATTGTTAAAAAGATTGGAAAGCGCATCACTCGACTGTGTATCTTTGAATGGGTCGATCGTTGTCGTAGCAGGAGCCGTTTGAGCAAAGGTAGGGTGAGCAATTGCCACGATCCCCAAGCTCATGAGACCGACGATCGTAAGTTTGGTTTTCATGTTGAGATTTACCGAAGGGATACTACTGCTAATTCTACTCAAAACGCAATTGTCTAGATATTTCTCTCGCAAATTCGATCAGATTGTTACCCAAAAACTCCTCACCCTTCACAAAGCAAGGAGTCGGATGTATCAAGCAATCTAAGCCAAACTCCGACGCAGCAAGGGCTGAATCAACAGAAACGCAATCACGTTGAAGCCCAGCAAAATCAGCAGAGAAGTGCCTAGGGTAACGGCTCCCCAGGGTGCCTGCATGATCACACTTCCCAAACTCCAGTCGCTGTGGAGATAGAGGTAGCGAATTGGCTCGATCGCATAGCTCAACGGATTCAGCGTCGCCACCACCTGTAACCACTTGGGCATAAACGACAGGGGCACCAGCGCAGTACTGGCAAATAGCAACGGCAAGTTTGTCACAAAAATCACGGCGATTAGCTCAATATGCCCTGGTAGCGCAAAGGCCAGCCCCAAGCTCAAAGCCGTCACCGCCAATACCAACATCAGCACAATCAACGCGACAAGCGCCAGCCCCAAAGCATTGGGTAAACCTGCCCCTAAGAACGCACTCATCGCCACGATCGCCCCCGTCTGAATCAAACTCAGCGTCGTAATAAAGATAGCGGATGCCATGACGATCGAGAATCTGGAAGCCAACGGAGCCACCAACAGCCGATTCAAAAAGCCAAACTCGCGGTCAAACATCACAGGTAGACCAGCATTTAAGGCACCTGCAAACGCGGTGAAGACAATCACTCCAGCGCCGAGAAACTGTCCGTAACTGGTGCTTTCCCCAAACAACCCTTGCGGCGCATTTTGAAACAGTGCGCCAAACAAAACCAGCCACATCAAAGGTTGAATAATACCAGCCGCCAGAGTAGAAGGACGACGCTGAAGTTGGATAAATAGGCGACGAGTCAAAGCGGTGGTTTCTTGAATAAAGTCACCCAGAGCGCTCTGCTGATTGGGAGCGATCGTGCCTTGATCTTTCAGAAACTCTGAGTTGGGTGGAGTAATGGTGCGACTCATAAGGCAAATAGGGTTTAAGTTTTGAATTTTGAAGCTTCAGCTTGATCAAATGGCTTGACCTAAAGCTAAAAACGCTTACCGCATGTTTTGTTTCTTTTCAGCTTTGGGGTCACGACTCCCGGCGGCGGCTAGTTCAGCATCCAGTAGGGTGCGACCTGTGGCGCTCAAGTACACGTCATCAAGACTGGGACGCGCCTGAGAAATGCCAAACGTCGGGAATCCGGCTTGCTGAAGGCTCTGCTGAATGGTCATTAGCGCTTCGCTCTGAGGCTCGACCACCAGATTGAGAGAATTTCCTTGAGCACTGTTGATGATCACTTGCTGAACGAGCGGCAGCGATTCCAACAAGATTTTGGCTTGCTCGGCTTCCTCGATCGGTGAAAATTCTCGAATCCGCAACGTTACTCGATCGCCGCCCACTCGATCTTTGAGTTCAGAAGGGGTGCCGGATGCGATGACGATACCGCGATCGATAATGGCAACGCGATCGGCCAGAGCGTCCACTTCCTCTAGATAATGGCTGGTGATCAAAACTGTGGTGCCTTGATCCCGTAACTGCCGCAAAAAATTCCACACGGCGACTCGGCCCTCAATGTCCAAGCCGACGGTCGGTTCGTCTAAAACCAGCACATCCGGTTTGTGAAGCAGTCCTGCGGCCAAGTCTAGCCGTTTCTGGAGGCCACCCGAATACGTACCCGACTTTTTGTTTGCCCATTCGTCTAAGCCCAACAGAGTCAGCATTTCAGGAATGCGCTGCTGAATGGCGGCACGAGGCAGATGATAGAGCGCGGCTTGCAGTTCCAACAGTTCGCGTCCGGTCAGCATCTTGTCGAGAGCGACTTCTTGTGCCACATAACCGAGACGCTGCCGAGCCGATCGCGGATTGTCAATGACCGAAACGCCAGAGACTTCAATTCTTCCAGCATCGGGATCAGCGAGTGTACAAAGGCAGCGCAGCGTCGTCGTTTTTCCGGCTCCGTTGGGGCCCAATAGCCCAAAAATTTCACCCGGCTCGACCTGTAGAGAAACGTCTTTGACCGCCTCAGTCGAGCCGTAACGCTTTTGGAGCTTTTCGATAAGAACAGCAGGAGACATTTGGACTCCTCCCAAATTGATACAAATCTTAAGAATGCCTGACTTCTATTGTAGAGATTCTGGGGACACCTTAGCGAGAATGCAGGATTTCTTTTTAGTTTGAAAATTTCTAAAACAGGTGAGTAACAGCCGAAAGATCAAAATTTACCTTCTAGCCGTTACTCACAAAAGCTTCTAAGCCCAAGGCAGTGTAGACACCAGTGCTTGAAGGTTAGCTCCGATCGCTTCCACAATCTGGTGAGTCACAGGCAAACTGTCTACAGCCATCCCTGCACAAAGCAGCATCAGGTACAAAATCGAGTACTTGAACACCGATCGCGCCACCATCAAATCAGACGGTGCTTGAATCAGTTCCAACGCTTTTTTGACGAAGAAGCCACCCAGCAGAAGGGCGATCGCAGCATAGACCACACCCATCACATGTAGCGGATACACGAGCAGCAAGGTGATAGGAATTAAGGCCAACGTGTAATAGAGAATCTGACGGCTTGTGACTTCATTCCCATCGACGACGGGCAACATCGGCACACCAACTTTGGCGTAATCTTCGCGAATCATAATCGCCAACGCCCAAAAGTGAGGCGGAGTCCAAAAAAAGACGATTGCAAATAGCACCCAGGCCGCCCAGCTTAAGTCACCTGTAACAGCTGCCCAGCCAACTAAAGGAGGAATCGCCCCCGCCGCACCTCCAATCACAATATTCTGTGTACTGTGACGCTTGAGCCAGTGAGTATAAACGGCAACATACACAAAAATGCCAGACATCGCGAGACAGGCACTTAGCAAATTCGCGAATACAGTGAGTAATGTAAACGAAGCCACCGCCAGCACGATCGCAAAAATCAGCGCATCTCTAGGACTAATCCGACCTGACGGCAACGGACGATCGCGGGTACGCTCCATGATGTAGTCGATATCGCGATCGTACAGACAATTAATTGTGTTTGCCGAGGCTGAGGCGAAAGTGCCGCTCAACAACGTCACAATCAGCAAAATGGGGTCAACCTGCCCCTCAGCCGCAATCCACATGCCACCCGCCGTAGTGATCAGCAGCAGCAAAATGATCCGAGGTTTGGTCAGTTGACAATAGCTTTGGATAACTTGAAGGAAATCTCGATTACGGCGAGAAATGCCATTGATCGTCGTGTTTTGCATTCTCTTGAATCTGGTAGGGAGTAGGGAAAGAGAGGGATGAAGGATGAAAAAGTGGCTTCAGTAGATTGGTGTTGACATCTGGCGATGCTGACATTCAATCATCCTTTCTGAAGGGCGACTGTCTGCTTTATCCTTCTTGAGTCTTGATAAGAAAAACCTGTGCGTCTCGGAAGGCGAGAACGGTGAAGGCGACTAAGGTTCCCAGTAGAGAAGCTCCGATCGCTTGATGCGCGATAGTCAGCGGTTCGACTTGAAGGTGTAGACGAAATGTGGCAACGCCCAGCGTAATCTGTAGCAGCAAAAAGAAACCTGCCAGATTAGCCAACTGACGCAGCGCAGGGTGAAGGGCAGGAGTGCGCCAGGAAAGAACAATTAACGTCAAGGTTGCGATCGTTGCTGGAACGACACCCACAATATGACTATTCATCACGGTGCAAAGCTGATTGGTTCCAAAGCATTGGTGTAGCGCCCATTGAGACGAAACCAATCCCCCCAAAATACTTTGTAGATAAACCAAAACGACCGCAGTTGCACCGATCCATCTAAGCTTGCCGACGTTTCCAGTGCCATGATAGGACGAGAGCGCTGTCCCGATCGCCAGCAGCGTACTAAAAAACAGGAGTCCCGTTCCCAAATGGGCAGTGACAATATCAAACCGCAGCAGTTCCGTTACAGTTAACCCCCCTAAAATCCCTTGAAAGACCACTAGGAAGAGGGCAAAACTAGCTGCCCAGGGTGTCCAGGAAGGAAGGGCGCGGCGAAACCACCAAACGATCGCAGTCAGCGCAATGGCCGCAAACCCGATCGTCGTTGCAACCAACCGATGAAACCATTCTAGAAAAACCTGGAGATTCATCTGCTGACGAGGAACAAACTCTCCATAACAAAGGGGCCAATCTGGACAAGACAGACCCGCATTCATCACCCGTGTTGCGCTACCTACGGCCATTAAAAAGAGGGTGGCGATCGCAAGTCCAATGACCAGGCGCGCTACCCAAGTTTTCACACTTACCGGAGTGGCCGAGAGAGAAGATCGATGTAGTACAGAATTGGACATAAGTTGCTTTTGTATCCCTGGGGCAGTAAAGGAAATAAAACTTCATCAAAAGCGGAGCCGTCGCTCTAGTTTCTACTTTAATGAGGTAATCTCAAATCACGCGAAGCTTTTGTATTTTTTCCAATTACAAAGACTTTAGAACCAGGCTGCTGTCTCCTTTGTAGCCCGATCCCAAAGAAAACCTTAAAGATAAGCAGTTTTGGCCCCTAGTCCCCAAAAGGCTGCTTTACCTTGTAGATGGACTGCACCAGTTTTGGACTTTAGCCGTTGAAGATCTCGTGTCACATCTATCCTAAGAGCCTGATATTGAATCGTTTCAAACCTTAAAATCCAAAATCTACACAGTTATTACCAGTTTCTTTTTGAGATCGCTTGTTACGATCGACAGTAACTTTCCAGTTGTTTAGGTAGAGATTTGACGAACTGTGAACATTCCTAGTCAGATTGTGACCCTGCTGGCTGGTATCGCTCTGACCCTGGTCAGCCTCTGGTACGGTCAGAATCACGACCTTCTTCCAATTGCCGCCACCGCCACCGCCTCTTTGGTGGACAACCTGTTCAACACTATGATGGTGATTGGCACAGGCATCTTTTTGTTAGTCAACGGTATCTTGATCTATTCAGTATTCAATTTTGGGCGCAAGCCTGGAGATGAAACAGACGGGCCGCCCGTTCATGGCAATATTCCTTTAGAAATTGTCTGGACAGCAATCCCCGCGGTAATTGTGCTAGGTCTTTCGATCTACAGTTTTGATGTCTATCAGGCTGAAGGTGGGCAAGACCCGATGGATCACTCCGTCGCTCACCACGGCAAAAATCATAGTCAAATGGCCAAAATGTCGGGGGCTGCGATCGCCGCTCCTCTGATAGCAGACGCGACAGATGCGGTCACCGAATCCTTACCTCCCAAACGGGATGCACCCACCCTGGGAACCGTGACTCCCAAAATCGGCGACACCAGCAAGCCACCCGAATTTGTGGTCAACGCCGCAGGAATGCAATACGCCTGGTTGTTTACCTACCCCAACACGGAGGTCGTAGCGGCTGAGTTACACGTCCCGATCGATCGTGAGGTCGTCGTCAACATCTCCGCCAATGATGTGATTCACGCCTTTTGGGTGCCAGAGTTTCGTCTCAAGCAAGATGCGGTGCCCGGACGACAAACCGAAGTTCGATTCATGGCAAACAGATTGGGCGAATACCCCCTCATCTGTGCAGAACTGTGTGGAGCTTACCACGGTGCTATGAAGACTAAAGTTGTCGTAGAATCACAGGCTGACTTTGACACCTGGCTACAATCTCAAATCGCCAGTGCCGAAGTGGGACTTGATACCGCGCTTGCTACCAAAACTGCTGACCTGACTGAACCCGAATATCTGGCTCCCTACGCAAAACAAGTAGGGATCACTTCAGAGATGCTTCAGCAACTCAAGCCTGACAACTTTGTTCATGACCATTCAATGAGCTAAGGGTAGTGGGTTGTGAGCCGTTCTCCAACCGCGAATTGTTCATAACCCATGACTCACGACAACTCACGGATTTTTCTTATGACCCAAGCCGCTCAGTTTCAAGAACAAGCCAATCTTCCGGCCCAGGGTTTGGAGCCAGAAAAAAACGATTGGCGCAAGTACTTTGGTTTCAGCACTGACCACAAAGTGATCGGGATTCAATACCTGGTCACCACGTTTATTTTTTATTTGGTGGGTGGCGTTCTGGCGACGATGGTGCGGACAGAATTGGCAACACCCGCCTCTGATTTTGTCAGCCCTGAAGTTTACAACAGTTTATTCACTGTCCATGCGACGGTGATGATCTTTTTGTGGATTGTGCCTGCGGCGACGGGTGGATTTGGCAATTACCTGATCCCCCTGATGATCGGAGCGCGAGACATGGCGTTTCCTAAGCTGAACGCGATCGCTTTCTGGATCATTCCCCCGGCAGGGATTCTCCTGATGTCCAGCTTTTTGGTTGGTGCCCCTGGCGCAGGTTGGACTTCATATCCTCCGCTCAGTTTGATTAGCGGCAAAGCAGGCGAGATGATCTGGATTCTCAGCGTCCTGATGTTGGGAACGTCTTCGATTTTGGCGGCGGTGAATTTCATTGTCACCATCTTCAAAATGCGAGTTCCGGGCATGGGGTTAAATCAGATGCCTCTGTTTTGCTGGTCAATGCTGGCTACATCATTTTTGGCGCTGATTGCGACTCCCGTATTGGCAGGGGCGCTGATTTTGCTCTCGTTTGATTTGATAGTCGGCACCAACTTCTTTAATCCCACAGGAGGCGGAGACCCGATCGTCTATCAGCACATGTTCTGGTTTTACTCCCATCCAGCGGTCTACATTATGATCTTGCCTGTGTTTGGGATGATTTCAGAAATCGTGTCCGTGCATTCGCGCAAGCCGATCTTTGGGTATAAAGCGATCGCTTACTCTAGCATTGCCATTTGTGGTCTGGGGCTGATTGTCTGGGCGCACCACATGTTTACTAGCGGCACGCCTCCCTGGTTGCGGATGTTCTTTATGATCACGTCGATGATCATTGCCGTTCCGACTGGGATTAAGGTGTTTAGCTGGTTGGCGACGATCTGGGGTGGTAAGTTGCGATTAGAGAGTCCGTTGTTTTTTGCAATGGGATTCATTTCTCTGTTTGTGATCGGCGGTATTAGTGGAGTCATGGTCGCGTCTGTTCCCTGGGACATTCACGTTCATGACACTTACTTTATTGTTGCTCACCTGCATTATGTGTTGTTCGGCGGCAGTGTGTTTGGGTTGTATGGAGCCTTTTATCACTGGTTCCCCAAGATGACGGGCAAGATGCTCGACGAAACCTGGGGCAGAATTCACTTTGTCCTCAGCTATGTAGGCTTTAATCTGGCCTTCATGCCCATGCACAAATTGGGAATCGAAGGGATGAATCGTCGGATTGCCGAATATGACCCCAAGTTTGCAGCGTTGAATTTGCTGTGTACGATCGGTGCCTATCTTTTAGCGATCTCGACGCTGCCCTTCCTCATCAACGTCTGCTGGAGCTGGCTGCGCGGCAAACCTGCGGGCAGTAATCCCTGGGGTGGACTGACATTGGAATGGATGACCACTTCCCCACCTCCCGTTGAAAACTTTGACGCTGACCCCGTGTTGGCGACGGGCCCCTACGACTATGGAATGGGCAGTCGTGCTACGCAGGTCGATGTTCCCCTGTCTGATCCTCACAATCCGACGCTTTCGGCTGGGCCTGGCTCTACGCTGCGAGCAAAACCTGACCCGGCGGTGGCGGTGAGTCCGAGCGATCGTCAAGGTGAAAGCCACAACCGATAACTAAATCCAAGCTTTGAGGTTTGAGTTAAGAAATCGGGTCATCATCTCAGCGAGCCTGCAAATTTTGGATCAGTCGCTGCCTTTAATCACCTGATGCCCTAATTCAAACTTCAAAGCATCTCCTTGTCCCCTACTTCTTCCAGATTCATGACAGGCTCAACCCTCGATTCTGCAAAGACTTCTCTCAACTACAACCACGCCGAAGAACACGTTGCCGCCCACGCGGAACATCACGACTTTCGGCTTCTCGGCGTAATTGTTTTTCTGGTTGCTGAAGGCATGATCTTTTTGGGTCTATTTATGGCCTACATCACCTTTCGGGCTGTTACGCCCGTCTGGCCGCCCGAAGGAACGCCTAAACTTGAGTTATTACTCCCTGGAATCAATACGGTGATTTTGGTGGCGAGTAGTTTTATTATTCATAATGCAGACACCGCGATCAAAAAGAACGACACAAAAGGTCTGCGGCTCTGGTTTGGCATCACGGCTGCGATGGGTGCTGTGTTTTTGGCAGGTCAGCTTTATGAGTACTTTCATTTAGAATTTGGTCTGACCAGCAATCTGTTTGCCAGTACTTTTTATGTGCTGACTGGCTTTCACGGACTACATGTGCTGTTTGGATTGCTGTTGATTTTGGGCGTGTTGTGGCGATCGCTCAAGTCAAATCATTACAGCAGTGAGTCTCACTTTGGAGTCGAAGCGGCCGAGGTCTACTGGCACTTTGTCGATATTGTTTGGGTGATTTTGTTTTTGATGCTCTATATTCTTTGAGCAATTTATCACCGTTTGTCAGCCGGCCTCCAAGAGATTGGGGGCTTAATTTTGTTTAAGCAAATAAGTCATAGTCAAACCGGGACTGTATATTACAAAGGCTCATCGCAACGATGAGAAATGCTGACCGGGTACAGAGTGGAGACATTAAACGTGAATTTACCTTTTGTTTTAGATGTCGCGATCGGGCTAATGTTTACTTATTTAATTCTCAGTTTATTAGCGTCTGAATTACAAGAACTATTAGCAACGGTTTTACAGTGGCGAGCCAAACATTTGAAGGACTCGATCGAGATTCTTTTGTCAGGAGGAGTCGGGACTCCGGAGGAACAGCGAGTTAGAGATTTAGTGGGTCGGCTGTATGAAGATCCACTTTTGAAAAATGTGAATCAAGAGGCAAAGGGTGTCATTCCCAGAGGGTTTCGCAAGATCTCCAAAGTCTTGTTTGCAGGCAATCGTAAAGGCGCTTTTGGCCCCGACCAGGCAACCGGGCCTTCTTACATTTCTCCTGAAACTTTTGCAACCTCTCTACTAGAAAGATTAGGCATTTCTAACTTGGCTGACAAGTTGAGCGCAGTGAGGATCGAAAAGTTTGCTCGAAGAATTGTAGGAACTTACCGCCTGACTGATCAGGGACAAATTGAAGTTCCTGTGGACGAAGAATTGAAAGATGATTGGGAGAAAGGCAGCATTCGAGTCATTGCTGAAAAAACCTTTAAGCCCAACCTCAATCAAGATCAAAACTTCAATCTACTGGTCGAAGAGTATGATCAAATTGTTCACGCCTATCAAACAAAACAAATTACACTCAATACGGCGATCGAGCGCTTAGGCGAAGAGCTAGATACTTATATCGCCGCTTGTGAAAATCCACAGTTTCAAGACACCGATTTGTCTCTATTTGTTAGAAGACTACGATCGTTTAAGAACAGCACCTTTGGCGAAAATAACGAACGAGCAATTACCTCTGGCGGCTTACAGCCCAGCTTGTCAGAGATTGCCGAGTTAGTAAATCAAAGCAGCACCATTCATAAAGAAGCCGTCGATGCCTATGAGAAAATTGCCCTGCAAGCAGAACCGATCGATGCAAGAGTCAGAGAGACGATCGCCGCAGATGTTGCCACCTACAACACAGAATACGAGGCAAAACTTGCAGAATCTAACAAGCCTGCTCAAGCGCCCTTAACGTTTGAAGATTTAGAACGCGCTCAACAGCAAGCTATTCTCAGCAACGCTCTAGGGCAGCTCACACCCGAAGAGCGCCAGCTCTATGAAGACTACCAAGCCTATCAACAAATTAAAGAGGGATTGGATAAGCTTCCGGACTCGGTAAAGGAGAGTATTGGGATTTTGGCAAGACGGGCCCAGACGCGAGTACAAAAGGCTGAGAATGAGTTAAATCAGCTTCGAGAGGAAGTGGCGGTTTGGTTCGATCGCTCAATGTCGCGGGCTTCTGGCGTTTATAAACGTAATGCCAAAGGGGTGGCGATTTTAATTGGATTGTCGATCGCAGCAGCCACAAATTCTGATACGTTTCACATTTTCAATCGGTTGTCGAGTGATGACAGTTTGCGGCGATTGATTACTGAGCGGGCTTCTCAGATTGATCTCAGTGCCCCCAACAATCCGCGTCTAGACGTGCAGCTAGAGCAATTAAAAAACCAAACTGATGCGGTGCTTAGAGATATTGCCTTTCCGATTAGCTGGAGTCCGACGAATCTCAACAAGCAATTGGGCTGTCAAACGATTGCGATCGCTGATCAACCCGCTCCGCCAGATGAAGCCACCCAACTGAGACAGCAATGGGACAATCTCTACAAGTCTTGTTTGAGCACCAATCAAGCAGCGGCGGTGCCAATTCCTTTTCAGGTGATGCAGATTGCTTTGGTCAAGCCTCTGGGATTTTTGAGAATGATGTGTGGCTGGGTGGTGAGTGGGATTGCGATCGCGATGGGCGCACCCTTTTGGTTTGACTTACTCGGTAAGCTAGTCAATGTCCGAAATTCTGGCAGCAAGCCCAAATCAACTCCAGAACAATCACCCCCATCCTGACTTTTGAGCGCCCTGCATAATTTTGCTCAAATGAAAGCTTTAGATAGGTTGTTGCATATCTAACTGACATAAAGTCACTGCTCAAGCGCTCTTAATTAGCTTGGAAAACTAAATGTCTAGCAACTTACTCACTGTCCGCCTGAATATCATGTTTTGTGATGAATGCAAAATGAGCAGAAACAAACGATTGTTTCGGACATATCCACTCATTGCTTTCTTGAAACTGCTTTTGCAGCCATATTCATATAGAGGGCTAAGTTCAAGTCGTAAATTGTAAAGGACTGCATCTGATCCTCACCTATGAACTGGGCAATCTTGGGATAATCAATTTCAAAGACTTTTGTTAAGTCATATCACTTGTGGATAATATCATACGGTCAATTGAATTGTATAAACCGCTGTCGGTTCAATGACGTAGCTTAACCATGACGTAAAGAACAAGTGGGTAGCCATCTGAATTCCCTCATCCCTCAATCATTGCTTGCAGTGCATTTTGTAAGTCTTGTGTGAGGTCGGTGACAGCTTGTTTGGCGGCGCGGCGATTGGTTTGGTAAGTGTCCCAACGATCGCTCACTGACAGAGGTTGTCCGATCGTAATGTGGCATTTTTGTTTGCCTAATCGGGGACGCTTGAAGGGGTTGCTGCCTTTGATGCGAGTAATGGTGTCCCAGGCGAGAAGGGTGGTTTCGGCAAAGCGCTCGACGGTTGGTTTCTCTAAGACATACTTGCCTGTGACGGCGACAAAGCATTCCACCAAACGCATGTGCCAGATGCGGAGATGGGCTTCTTCAGCAATGCGATCGGCGAGTCCTCTTTCGATGGGCGATAGCGTTTCTAAGTTTAAATCTTCGCGATACACATAGTCCCATCCAGCTTGTTCTAGTTTGCGACAGCGATCAATCACACTACCCTTTGGCTGGATGTTGAAATACTGCTCGGCAACGTTCAGCGCTGCATTCATCAGAGCATCTAATCGAACTGTAAATTCCTCATTTGTTCCGGGTAAAACGCCTTCGACTTGGGATGACTCAGCGTTCTTGGTTGTGGGTAATGTTTGATGGTAAAACCGTGTGTAATACTGTTCCATAATGGTCAGCAATCGTTCGGCTAACTGGTAGAGTCTGCGGTAGAGATGACCGTCTCCAGTGCCGCGTGTGGGCGTGATTCCGATATCAGCTTCGATTTCACCGAGCAGCTTTTCTAAGGCTTTCCAGGGAGGCGTGATGTAGCGGTATTGAATGCCGATCGGGACAATCAACACTTCTTCCGATCGCCCTGCTTTGAGCAAATCTTCGACACACCAAAATCCCAACTGTGCAAGTCCTGGCTCTAAAGGGCTGATGATTTCGTTATGACCGTTGGTTGCGCCTTCGGGAGCCGCTAGTAGCGGAAATTCTCCGTTGACTAATAGGTTTCTAGCGGATCGTAATCCTGTGCGATCGAGCTTGCCGCGATGAATGGGAGTGCCACCCAGTTTTGAATAGAGCCAGCCCATTGTTGAGCCTGCCCAGAGAGGAATGCCGCGATCGTACATAAAATGAGCGTGAATCGGGTGCCGCAATGCAATTTTTTGCCGTTGAGCAGTCTTGGGCACTTGATAACGAAGTAAATTTGCAATAGCAAGTGGATCGTCTACGCTGGGATGCCGGAACGCGAACAACAATCGAATTTTACCCGCTTGAAACTGTTGATAGAGCGCTACTAATTGCTCAAGGTTGGTTGCCTCAATGCCCGTAAGCGAGGTTTTCGATCGCGTCCAAAAGGGAAGTGCAAGCTGGGTCAGTTTGAGAATTTTGGGATCAAAATCTGGAGGAATAAAGCCAAGGGGCGGTTGAGCTTGAATCGGGGGGCGAGGCAACGCAGGTTCTCCTAATGGGGATGACAGCTATCTTAGAGTCCAGGCTTCTCATCCTGGTGCGATTCGTTACAGATTGAAAAGCGTCACTGATGCAGCAGTTTTTGGATTTTCTCAAAAGATGAAAATCAATTTCAGATGCCACTCGGTTTCAGGGCGAGTTAGTTCAATTTGACGAATGAATTCACGAAAGTAAAAACGACGTTCTGACTCAGATAAGTCTAGCCAAAATTGAGGAATCGAAACGGCTTGAGCGATCGCGCTTAAATTAACAGGCGGTAGTTGAGAGAATTGACGTTGCAGGTCTGCGATCTCTGTCCGAATTTTGTAGGCGCGGAGGTCGGCGGTTTCGGTGTCGAGAATATTAGTTTCGATCAAGGCTGGAAGTTGGGAAAGAATAGCTTGTTTGGCGGAGATCGCTCCAGCAATTCCTTGTTTAATCCCATCCAAATCGGGTGTGTTCACTTCTGAAACGGCGCGCGGCAAGTCTTCACAAATGCGCTCGATCGTGGCTTGCAAAATTTGCTCATACGCGATCGCTTTACATTTAGGTTGATTAGAACATTGAGTTGGGCGCAAGTATAAATATTCTGTCGCTTTTTTGTTGTGAGGTGCGACACGAGTAATCGTCATGGGAGAGTGACAACTGCTGCAAGAAACCAAACCTGCCAGCGATCGAGGCGCACTAGCCGTTCGAGAGGGGAGCCGACGATTTCTCCGCAGTAAGCGATCGATTTGGGCCGCTTCTTCTCTGGTAATGAGTGCCCCGTGAGTGTCTGCAATCACATCTCCCGTCTGATATTCTAAATCGCCTCGATAAACGGGATTTGACAACCAGCGTCGCCCCGTCGAAACGGAAATTTTTTTACGATATTTCTTGTCTAAATAACGCACAGCCCCCCGCAAGGAGCCATATAACAAAAACTGCTCGAAGAAATCTTTGACGACGGGAGCGGTGGCGCGATCGATCACATAGCGATTTTTGCTGCGACGATAGCCATAGGGTGCTTTTCCGGGAGGTGGCAGTGCTTTGATGCGATTGCGGGCATGTCCCTGACGAATGCGCCGACTTTTTTGATTGGACTGAACTTGTTGCAGCAGTTTCAGGAGATCTGAACGGAGGTCATTGTCTGTGTTAGACGGCTCAACCGTAATTAGTTGAATGCCTAAAGTCTCGAATTCAGTCAGACGATCGCTCACTTCTTGCACAGAGTCTCCCAATTCTTCTAGCCGCCGCACCAGTAGATAGCCTGCGGGTTCGGTTTGACAGTCTGAGAGCAGTTTTTGCAATTCTGGACGCACTGCTTTTTCTGTTGCTAAATCTTGATAAACGTGGTCGATTTCCCATCCCCAAAGATTTGGATCGGGCGTTGATTCTAGCAAGGGATCGCTGTAGAGATAGGCAATGATTTTCACTGCAAATTAATTTTTACTCCTTTAATTAAGAAGTTTAGTTAGCATTCCATATAGCATTTATCTTTTTTGGATTAGGACTCATTTAGCTCGATCACATTACCATCAGGATCTTGAACAAACAGCGCCGATCGCCCCGATGCACTCATTTGAAACTCATAGTGGTGGGCTAACAATTCTTCTTTCGCGACCATCAGATCGGCAACTGAAAATGCTAGATGTTGGTTGCGTCCCCATTTCTCTAAGTTTTGCAGTGACGATATTGCATCCGCCACGATTAAATGAATCTGAAAGTCACCTATTTCGTACCAGGCACCGGGAAATTTGAGGACGCGATCGACTTTATTCAACCCCAAAATTGTTCCATAAAAATGTTCAGCTTGCTCTAGATCAGAAACCAATAAAGCTGCGTGGAGAAATTTTGTGATCTCCATAAAATCATTCGCTCCGTTACTTTGTTGTTTAATCTCAGGATAAACGGTGTACACTTCACTCGAAAATCTTCTCTCTAAATTTCGAGATTTCTGATCAGAACATCTGATCTACGCCTTAAAATCAGATCATGGAAATTCTCTCCGTCAGCCTCAAAAACTTTAAGTCGCACAGCGATCGCCAATTCCTCTTTCAGCCTGGAACTAATGCCATCTGTGGCGAAAATGGGGCTGGAAAAACGAGCATTCTAGAAGCGATCGCCTGGGTTTTATTTGACCATAAGGGCGACTATCGCGTGGAAGATTTGGTTCAGAATGGGGCAGCCAGCGCTCAGGTGCGGGTCTGTATCGTCTCCAGTCTTGACCAACGGACATATGAGGTGCAGCGCTGTACGCGATCGGGCTATTTGCTCTACGACCCTCAACTGGGCGAGAAACTGGGCTATACCCGCATTCGAGAGGAAGTTTTACCGTGGTTGAGACAGCATCTAGGCGTGGCACCGGGGACAGATTTAGCGAAGCTTTTTGCGAATACGATCGGCGTTCCTCAAGGCACGTTTACTGCTGATTTTTTGCAGCCCGCCGAGAAGCGCAAACCGATTTTTGACACCATTCTCAAAGTTGAAGAATATCGGCAAGTCAATCAACAAATGTTGACGCTGGAAAAGTACGCCAAAGCTGAAACCGAAAGTTTGGAACGGACGATCGCGCAGTACGAAGAATCGCTCCAAGATTGGGAGACCCTTTCTCAAAAGCAACAAGAACTCAGCCAGGATATTGAGCATTTAACCCTACAGCTTGCTCAGTGGAAACTGCGCCTTTCAGAACTGCAAACTGAGCAGGATCAACTCAGCGCCCAATCTGCCCAAATGCAGCAAATTACAAGCGAATTAGAAAAACTGACGGCGCGAATTCAGTCAGAAACTTTGATGCTCGATCGCCTCAAACTCGACCTGCAAGCTGCGGAAAAATCTGTCGAAATCTGCACCCTACATCGCAATAGTTATCGAACCGTTTTACAGGCAGAATCTACGCTAAAAACATTAGAAAAAGACCGTGAAGCGCAACAGATCTTAATGCAGCAGCGTCAAGGCTGGGTCAAACAGGAAAGCGATCGCAAAACCAAACTGGCGACTCTAACGCAACAATTAGAACGGCGATCACAAATCGAGTCTGAACTAAAACGCCTTGAGCCTTTAATTCAACAACAAATTGAATGGGAACATCAACAGCAAATTCTCAATCAGCAGTTACAAAATTGTCAAAGCTGGAAACAAACGATTAGTCGAGATCAAAAACGCCTGACACAACTTGAAAATCGCCGTCAGCAACTCGGACAAGAAATCGAAAAACTGGAAACGATGGGCGCGATCGTGCAAAAAATTCCTCAACTCGAAACCCAGCAGCAGCGCTATCAACAACAACTCAGCCGCATTGATGCCGCTACCCAATTTGAAGCCGATTTGAGGCAGATCGTCACTCAAGCCCAAAAGCGCGAAGGCATCTACACGCATCACGTCAACGCGGCCACTTCTACGCTCAACCAACTCAAACAAGCCGCTCCACTCTGGACAGCCCAACTCGAAGAAATTCTCACGGCTTTGGGCAACGGATTCAAGCTGCAAGGCCAGCTAATGTTGGATCTGCAAGGCATTCTCGATGATTTGTCAGAACAACTTCTCGCCGATCGCCTCAAGCAACACCTACAACAAGTCCAGACCCAACTCGAAACGGCTCGTCAGCATCAAGCTCAATATCTAACGTTGGATCATAAATTTGACCAGGAAGAAACTTTAGAAACTGAGATTGAGGAAGTACGATCGCACATCACCCAATGTCAGACACAACTCGCCAACGAACCCGAACTTCAGCAGCAACTCGCTCACCTCAAAGGACAACTGCAAACGCTAGAAGACCCCCGGAGTCGCGATCGCTTGCTCCAACAAGAACTCAAACAACAGGCAAATCTAGAAGCCCAACAGCAGCAAATTCAAAAAGCCTTGATTGAAGTGCAGACGACGATCGCAGACCTCGATCGCCAACTTGCTACGTTCACAACGCTCACCGAGCAGATTCGTGAACAGCAAACGTTACGGGAAGAACATCGCGCTAACTACCAACTCTATTTAGAACATCAACAGGCTGCCAATAGTCTTAAAGACCGTCAAAAACAACTAGAAGAGGCCAGTCAAAAACAGCAGGATCTTCAAAAGAAAATTACAGAACTCACAATGCAAAAAGCACAGCTTGAAGAACATTTTGATCCTGCTCAAGTAGAAACTGTGCAAACCGCTTATCGGGAAGCCCAAACTCAAAAAATTACGCTAAGTGCAACGCTACCTGAAAAGACAAAACGCCTAGAGGAATACGATGTTCAACTTTCAAAATTACAAGCTATTCAGGAAAAGCGAGATCAGGCAAAATCGGAACTCAAACGCAAACAGAAGGTCGATCGCTTCATCAAATTTGCTCGTAAAGCCTTCAAAGATGCCGGGCCGCGAATCACCGAACGCTACGTACAAAGCATTTCCCGCGAGGCAGACAAGCTTTTTCGAGAACTGCTTAACCGTCCCAATGTGGCGCTCGAATGGACGCGAGACTACGAAATTGTTGTGCAGGAAGGGCCTCACTCGCGCCGATTGATCAATCTATCTGGCGGTGAACAAATGTGTGCGGCGTTGGCGGTTCGTTTAGCATTGCTCAAAGTATTAGCCGATATCAACATTGCCTTCTTTGATGAGCCAACTACCAATATGGACAAACCCCGACGAGACAGTTTGGCCGAAGCGATCGCTAACATCAAAACCTTCCGTCAACTTTTTGTGATCAGCCACGACGACACCTTTGAGAAAGTCACCGAAAATGTCATCCTCGTCGAGCGCGAATAGTTCGACAGATAATATTCTTAATGGAAATCTCCTCAAACCACAAAACTCGCTTCCTCTCCCTGAGCCGCTTGCCAGCTTCGAGCATCGTAATACAAATCTTCTAGCGAAATGCTGTAGAGCGCTTCTTTCATTTTTTGGTGGAGCCGATTCCACAGGGTAAAAGTCACCCAATCTTCAGCTTGATCAATGTCAGGGGTGTGATGCGGCAAGGGATCAATGCTTTCGCCAACCGCTTCTAAAATTTGACCTAAAGAAATCTGTGCAGGCGGATGCGCCAACTGATAGCCCCCTTGAGCGCCTCGAACAGACACCACCAGTCCTGATCGCCGCATCTCAATCAACAGCTTTTCTAAATAGGGAGCCGGGAGATCTTGACGTTGAGCGATCGCTTTCACCGAGGTAGGCGCATACCCTGGCTGCAAACTCAAATCCAGCAGAGCTTTGACGCTGTAGTGTCCGCGTGTGGTTAGCTTCATTGACCAATCTTATGCCAAAACGCCCCGTGAAGTTAGATAGAAATCTTCACGAGGCGATGGGTTTGTTGCAAATTTGGTCTACTTTAGCGCATTGGGATAATTTTGCTTGCAGACATTGAGAATTCGTTGGTCAGTCGCACTTAGTTTTTTAAGCGGTTGGAAGCCTTCTAGACTAATTCGAGTCATGGCAGGGTTGCCAGTGGTGGCGACGTTAGCCGTTCTTTGTAGCGAGATCGCGTAGGGGTGTCGCGTTTTTTCGTAGCTGTCGATCACCGTCAAGGCCACCTGGTCTGATTGAAAAGTACCATAGGCACAATCAAAGGACGATCGCGGCATGTAAAAAGCACCCAACACCTTGCCCTGGTTTACCTCAAATACAAAGTAGGCTTGTCCGACTTGTTCGGGTTGGGCTGACTGACCATATAAATAAATGCCATTGGGCAACGCTGCTGGAGCGGCCGCTTGTTTTGTAGATTTGGTGGGGGCACTTTGAGCCTGCGACTCAGACGCATGAGCCGTCAAGCCCATTGAGAACAGCCCTACTGTCAAAGAAAAGGCTGCCATCCTCACGATATTCTTTAGTGATGCCGAGAACAGAGGTTGTTGAGTATGGTGCAGTTTCATCACGGTGCCCTCACTTAAAGAATAGATACACGAAAACAATTCTGATCCCTTTAACTAGGGGTGAATTGCGTAGTAGGAAGGACTGTATGGAATTCTGATTTTTTGAGAGTAATACCTCAAAAGCACTCTCGCACAAGCAGCAAATTCGTTCAGCCTCGATTAAAAGAAATAGAAATAGATCGGCAGAATTATGGGTGGATACTGGTGGATACAAGACAAGCGGGAAGAATTCCCGAAGCGGTCTGTAACTTTTCCATATAATCATCAAATCATCCTGATCAGAGATGCACCACCACCACTGGTGACACTCTAATTTCTGACCACCGTCTCCTGCATCTATCCAGCGTCATAAACCGCCAAATCGTTTGCTAGAGATTGATTAAATACCTTAAGGATGAAATCGATTCTTTCAACCTATCACGAAAAAAAAGACGAGCTTGTGACTCGCCTCACTCAAATCGATGATATGTAGCATCTCTTGAACTGCCCGATCGCTCTATAGAGATAATTTAACGGGTTACATTAACTGTCAGGTTGCTCAAAGGGGACGATCGTTCCCACCCATACTTCTTCTACTAAACTTTGATCAAATTTGGGCTAACCGTCACGCTTCGGCAGGCGTAGAACGAGATCAAGTTAGCCCCTTCTATAAATTGGTTACTTTTCAGTGTGAGCAAGTTCGGCAAAGAGAGGATCGTAGTCGTCGGAGAAGTTCGATCGCACGTCCGCAAATTCTCCAGGCGTAACGGCTTGGCTCAAAACTGAGATGACGGCTTTAGCGTGAAGGGCGGCCGTTTCTGCATCGGTGCCTTCTTTTTGACCAATTCGCTGATAAAACTCATCCAATTTAAAGTGAGCGCCAAACTCGCCTTCTCGTCCTCTCAGGTGTTTTGCCAAGTCTTCGGGAAGCTGTGCGCCCAGTTGAACGGCCTCGTCACCGACGATTCTTTCTTTCACAGTCTCTAGCGTTGCCTGAGTTGCTTTTTCAGCCTCTTGACGAGAATTGAAAGATCCCAAATTTTGCACGTTTTTGATAAATTCGTCGTATTTCATGGTGTTGTCTTAGCGATCGTCAGTAGCGTTTCCACCATTTTGTAAAGTTATGTGATTTTATATCTCTATCCTATGTGTGAGATCAACTCTTACTATTTAAGAACGACCTCGATCAACTAAATGATGAACGAGAAATAAGATCCGCTTCTAGAAGTTGAGTCAGATCTCACAGTTATAGATAATGAGTTCTACGTTCATCATTTAGCGATTTTTATTAAGCAGCCGTTATCAAGATATCTGAGTCAAGCTGCATTTAAAGACGATCGACGTTAGTGTTGCGCTTCCGATTGGCTTTCGGATGGTTGGTCTTTGGGCCGCTCTGTTGCAGCAGGATTTACGGGAGTGACATCTTGATCGTCTCGCGAGTAGTCTGCCTCCGTTGGCGTACTTCCGGGATCTGCATCAATGACTCCATTTTGATTGGTGGTTTTAGCATTGGTTCCTTTGTGGCTGGCATGTCCGCTCATAGTGAATTCCTTTGTTTGCGATAACTAGTTCAATTTAAGTTAAGGACTGTCAAGGCTAAATCTATCCAGAGTGACGAATACCAGCGCTCATAAAATCATTGGACTGGCGAACTGAGAGGATGGCGTATCCCGATTACCAGGCAAAGAAATCGGCGTTGCTGATTGGAAGGATGAATCTGTGGGAAGTGTCCATCTTTTCGCCCCCTAAATCCCCCAAAATTGGGGGACTTTGAACCTTGGGTTTCGCTCCGGTTTGGGACAATTCATCCCCTGATTCAGCAACGCCAAAAATCTAATTAAGTTGATTCTAAACAAGACTTAATCGATCGCTCTTTCATTGGGTAGATGTGCTCTGTCACCAACCTTCACCCATCTGTAGAGGTCGATTTATTTGTCTCGCCTGATATTAGGAGAGTGATTAACCAAACTTTAAATTTCGTTGAGTGCCTCTGCTGGCCTTGATTTTACTAATTCAAAACTTTTATTCAAAGTCTTTTAACGTCCTTTTAGCTACGGATTGGGTATGAACTACGATCGCCTTTTTCCTTCTGATTTCTTAAAACGTTTTAGAGATGATGCCTGGGAGTTTGGGCTGATTGCCTGCCCGTTTGCCATTGTCGATCGCTTGGTTAACTCATTCACTGATGGATTTGTTTCGGCGATCGACCTGGCGCAAATTTTCATGATTTGTTTGTTGACAATCTGCTGGGCATTTCTCAAACCTACTGAGGCCGAAGAAGAGAAAGCTTTTTACGATCGTCTCACCCAGTTTGTCCCGGCTTCTCTGCCGATGCGTCCTCCGGTTCCGTTGTCTGAGTTAGTTCAGCGCTACGGCTATCAGCAAAGCTCTCTCTGGAGAGGATGGCGCATTCACCACACGTTTTTTCCCAATCTTGAAAGCGACGTTGCGATCGTATTTGTGCATGGATTTGGCGGCTCGATCGGGCACTGGCGGCAAAACATGTCTGAGTTGGCAAAGCACCACAATGTGTATGCGCTAGACCTACTGGGGTTTGGCGATTCTGACAAGCCGAATGTGGCCTACTCAGTGGATTTGTGGGTCGATCAACTCCACGAGTTTTGGCAGACCTTTATTGGTAAACCTGTTGTATTGGTGGGCAATTCGATCGGCTCTCTGACCTGTCTGGCGACGGCGGCGGCTCATCCAGAAATGGTGCAAGGAGTGGCAATGATCAGCTTACCCGACACTGCCAGTCATGATGATGCCATTCCCCCGATCGTGCGTCCTTTAGCTCGTGGCTTACAAACGATTGTCACCTCTCCCCTATTGCTTTATCCGTTATTTCATCTGCTCAAACAGCCGAGTGTGATTCGTCGTTGGGCAAGTTTGGCCTATGTTTGCCAGGAATCTATCACCGAAGAGTTGCTCGAAATTCTCATGAAGCCCGCACGAGAACAGGGGTCGGCTCAAGCGTTTTGTGCGATTATTCGGGCGATGGTCAGTCCTCAGTTTAGTCCGAGTGTGCGATCGCTGTTGGGTCAGATTCAGATGCCGTCTTTGTTGTTGTGGGGCGACCAGGATCGGATGATTCCGCCGGGGTTGGCAAAGCGTCTATCGAGCTACAATCCTGACCTGAAATTGATTGAGCTTGAAAATGCGGGTCACTGTGCCCATGATGAATATCCAGAGCAGGTTAATTCGATGCTGTTGGATTGGATTCACACACAGGTTTCATCAGAAATGGTTTTTTCTCACAGTTGATCACGCTGAGAGATCAAGAACAGATCAAGATCTGCAATGCTAGGAGCGATCGTATTGACGATTGATTACTAACACTGACGTGAATTCGATGAGGTTTTTTTGCTTCGTTCTTCAGCGCTTCTGCCCCCCAACCCCCCAAAATTGGGGGACTTTCAGACAAGATCTTGGGTTCAAAGTCCCTCACTCGTGGGGGATTTGGGGGGCTGCCTGGATTCACAACCACAGCGAAAGATTTCATCGAATTCACGTTAACACTGGTGCAAGACTAAATTGGAAGAATGACTTCATCGGTTGAACCGTGAACCAAAAGCTTGACAAGTCCGATCGTACAAATTGTTGCAAGGTCTTAGTAATCGGGCGCTCGATCGCGCAAATCGCTGTAAACTTTTGCTTACAATTCAACTCAACGCTGACCGGAGTAAGTTTCATGGATGTTTTAGCTGCCGTCGCCTTTAATGCGGGGCAACCTTTGAGTCTCGAAACCGTGCAACTCGAAGCGCCCAAAGCTGGAGAAGTGCTAGTCGAAATCAAGGCGACAGGCGTGTGTCATACCGATGCCTATACGCTATCTGGGGCTGATCCTGAAGGGTTGTTTCCGGCAATTTTGGGGCATGAAGGGGCGGGAGTTGTTGTCGAAGTGGGGGCAGGGGTGACGAGCGTTAAGCCGGGTGATCATGTGATTCCGCTTTACACTCCAGAGTGTCGCAACTGTGATTATTGTCTGAGTGGCAAAACTAATTTGTGTCAGGCCATTCGGGTGACTCAGGGGCAGGGCTTGATGCCAGATGGAACGAGTCGCTTTACGATCGCAGGCACCAAAATTCATCACTACATGGGCACTTCGACCTTTGCAAATTACACAGTGCTTCCTGAGATTGCGGTTGCCAAAATTCGGGAAGATGCGCCGTTTGAGAAAGTCTGTCTGATTGGCTGTGGAGTCACGACCGGGATCGGAGCCGTGATCAATACCGCCAAAGTTGAACCGGGGGCAAACGTGGTCGTTTTTGGTCTGGGTGGGGTCGGGTTAAATGTGATTCAGGCTGCAAGAATGGTTGGCGCAAATATGATCGTTGGCGTTGATTTGAATCCTGAAAAACGCCTCCTCGCCGAGAAATTAGGCATGACTCATTTTGTCAATCCCAGTGAAATTGACGGCGATCTGGTGCCTTATTTGGTGGATTTGACCAAGGGCGGAGCCGATTACAGTTTTGAGTGTATTGGCAATGTCAAAGTGATGCGGCAAGCGTTGGAATGTTGTCACAAAGGCTGGGGTGTTAGCGTGATCGTGGGTGTTGCGGGAGCGGGTCAAGAAATTAGTACCCGTCCGTTCCAGTTAGTGACCGGGCGCGTCTGGAAAGGAACTGCATTTGGCGGCGCAAAAGGACGAACGGACGTTCCCAAAATTGTCGATTGGTATATGGAGGGCAAAATTAACATCGATGATCTAGTGACGAAGGTAATGCCGATCGCTCGGATCAATGAGGCATTTGATCTCATGCATAAAGGTGAAGTGATTCGGGCAGTTTTAACGTTTTGATTTGACGCTTTGATTTGACGCTTTGATCTGACAGTTTGATCGGGTGCGAGATTTCTGGTTCACAGTTCGACACGGTACACTGAGAAGACCGCTTGAGGAAACGTTGATGGCACGATCGAATAGCAACAAAACACAAACAACTACATCAGACTCGCCTGCGGTCTTGGACTTTGATGAGTCAGATTCGCAAGATAGCCTGGTAACTGAGGAGTCGGTTGAGGAGATTGAAGAAGCCGACGAAGAGACTGAAAAGGTCGCAGACGTAGAAGACGTTCAGGATGTGGACAGCATTTTGAACTCGCTCAAAACCTTATTAAGTACGGTCGAAAAGCTGCAAAAAGTTCGTCAAGAAGTGGGCGATATCAAGCCTGTTTTGGTGCGGATGCTTGATGGAGAACTGGTATCTGGCGAAGACTTGGAGCAGCTAAAAGCTGGGGTTGGAGGTTTGATGCGTCTGGTGCGGGCCCATAGTGATCATCAGGCGGCCTTGGCTAAAGCGCAACCTGCGAGAAGCTTGCTGGATGAAGTGTTGAAGGTGAACCGTCCTAGCTAACAAGTTCTGCGGGCTTTCTGTCGTCTTTTGCAATCCCCTGTAGTCGATAATTCAGGCAGCTTGCCGGGAACCTTCACGCCCCTTTCCACTGCTGGGCAACTTGACGAACGACTTCAACAAAGCGCTGTACAGTAGACGATCTCTTCGAGTTACCCGTAAGGGGTCGCTCTCCCTGTCTCCAAATCATTGCAATCGCTACCTGGGGAGTCGTTTCTACAATCGGTCGATAAGCCACACCCGGACGCTGAAGCTGTTGGAGAGAAGTTGGCACGATCGCTACGCCCATTTCTGCGGCTACCAAACTGACGATCGTTTGCATTTGAATGGCTTCTTGCGCCACGATCGGGCTAAATCCTGCTTGCTGACAGAGGCTAATGATTGGGTCATACAGTCCGGGAGCCGCCGCACGCGGGAAGACGATGAAGGGTTCTCGAATCAGCGATCGTATCGACACTCGTTTTTGTTGAGTCAGAGAATGCCTTTGGGGCAGGGCAACCATCAGAGATTCTTGAAAAATAGTCTCTACTTGACAGCCATCATTTGCAAACGGCGGACGAAATAGCCCAATGTCAATGCGTCCTTCTTGGAGCCACTGAATTTGTTGAGCCGAGGTTAATTCGTGCAACTCCAAGGTGACACCGGGGACTTGGGCGCGAAAGGTTTGCAAAATGGGTGGCAAAACGTTGTAAGCAGCCGAGCTGACAAAGCCGATCGTAAGCTGTCCGATTTCACCTCGACTGACCTGTTGACCTGCGGCGATCGCGTGTTCTAGCTGGTTGAGAATTCGCTGAGACTCGATCAAGAAGGTTTGTCCTGCGTCGGTGAGTTGGACGGTGCGCTTGGTGCGATAAAACAGTGAAAACCCAAGCTCTGTCTCTAATTGACGAATTTGATGACTCAGCGGAGGTTGAGCAATGTGAAGCCGTTCTGCGGCCCGCCCAAAGTGCAGTTCTTCTGCCAACGTCACAAAATATCGAAGGTGTCGCAGTTCCATCGCAAAATCGGAGACATTAGACCAGACACTAAAAGCCTACTCTGTTCAAAGTTCCAAAGTCTAAAGTTTCAAAGTCCAAAGAAAGAGTGGACAATCTGTAGTATATCTTGTAGTATACAAATAGTCATTCTCAAGATTCTGTTTTCTATGAGCGCCAACCCATTCTCAATTCATACTGCAACGGTTTGCCAGCCCGATCGGGTGACGGCGACCATGCAGTTGAGTCAGAGAGTCAATGGGCGGATCATTAGTGCGCGCCAGACCAAACAACCGATTCAAGGCACAGGAAATTTAGAACAACTCCAGAGCGGAAGGTGTGGGCCGCAACCTGCACTGACCTAAATCGACTAGCCAAAAAGCTGCCGATCCCCGCTCCTGGTTTTCAGAGGTGGGGATTATTTTTTTGAGTTTAATCTCCTTCCTCTTCTCCCCACTCATCGGAGGATTTTAACCATGTTAAAGCTGACCTACACCGAAGCAGGATTGCACTTTGAAAGAGTCGTCTCAACATCTCTAGAAGTGCTGGTCGCTCAACGGGTCATTCTGGCACTCCGCGCAGGACAACCGTTGCATATTGAACCTGGCAAAGCGTCTTTTTTGATGCCGATCGAGACTCCAGAACTGAGATATCTCGGAAAAGTGCTGAAAATGGAGGCGAGTGAGAGCATCGTCGTGACGGCGATCGATCACAACTATGTAGAAATCAGCCTCACCGGAAGCTGGCTCGCAGAGAGTGCCGAAGCCCATGCAGGCATGTTGGTGACAACCTTTTCTGAGCAAGCTGAATTTCTTGTTTACAAGCTGTGGCAGGCTACTCAGTCACCCGTTTCCTTCTTGGCGTAATGGCTAAAAGGGAAGTTGGCGAATGCTGTTAGCTTCACAAATGCCCGCCGTTTTACGAAGCCAAACACTCTATCGAATTTACGTTAGAGCAAATCGTTGAGCGATCGTCTCAAAAAAGTTTGTAGTCTCTCTTGACGCTTTTGTATTATGTTTGTAGCATTAATGTAGTATACCACTCAATTCTTGGAGAAACCCCATGCTTTTCTTTGTCAAACCACCGTCCTCCTGGTCAAGGCGTTCTGCTGAGATGCCAGACGACGATGACGAATTAAATCCACGTTCGCAAGCACAAATCAAACGCGATCGACAACGCCAAAAACAAAGACTGCAAATGCTTCGTGACATCAGACAACAACACTCTCTAGAACGGCGTTCCTTTCTGTGAGTGGATTTCCGTTTTGGACACTAAAACCTATCTCATGGAGGATTATGTGCAACTCTTAGGACAGATCGGTTTGTAGGGCAGCATCGGTTATGTTATTCCAGAGATATTCCTGGATTGATTAACAGTCGCTGCCTTCAAACATTATTAGCCATGTCTGAAATTACTTTGCAGCGATCGGCAGCTTTGCTGAGACAAACTTCTTCTGCCATCAGTGTCTTTGTCACATTGGTTGGGTTGGTTGTCCTGGTTGGCTGGTTGCTCAATATTGAAATCATTAAGTACGGTTTTATTGGCGACACCGTGACGATCAAGGTAAATACCGCGATCGCTCTGGTGGGGTCGGGGTTGTCTCTATGGCTGTTGCAACATCGACACCGAGCGAGTCGTTTTTTTGCTCAAGTACTAGCCGCGAGTGTTGTGCTGGTTGGATTGTTGACGCTGGGTGAATATGTGTTTGGATGGGATTTGAACATTGATCAACCCCTATTTCGAGACAACACAACCAAAGCCGACTTTGCACCAGGCAGAATGGGATGGAATACGGCGCTGAGTTTTGTGTTAATTGGTGGAGCGCTGGGACTGGCTGGACAACGCCGCGATCGGTTTCAAATCGTCCAAGGGCTAACTTTAGTGGCGAGTCTGATCTCGCTGCAAACATTGGTTAGCTATTTGTATGAGGTGCAGTTATTTCAGGAATTCACAATCTATTCTCCTCGATCGCCTGCGGCAACGGCGGTTGTATTGATCGTGCTGTGTGTGGGCATTCTTTGTTTGCGTTTTGATCGAGGGCTGATGAGAATTGTAACTAGCAATCATCCTAGTGATATAACTACTCGATGGCTATTAGTTGCAGCGATTTTTGTTCCGTTAATTTTAGGTTGGTTGATCTTAAAAATTCAGAAAGAAGGCTACATCACGCCAGCATTTGCGATTTCGCTATTAGTCTTTAAAATCATTGTTGTATTTTCAATTCTGATCTGGTTAAAAACGGTATTTACTCATCGTATCGAGCGCGATCGCAGACAAATCACTACCGCGTTGCAGGAAAGCGTGGGGCAGTTTAATTTTGCTTTAGATGCTGCGGGATTGGGGCATTGGGACTGGAATTTGATCAGTGGTCAGATCATTAGCTCGGCGCAACAAGAACGGCTGTTTGGCCTCGTTCCGGGTCAGCACAGTCGCACCTACAAAACCTTTCTCAAACAGATCTACCCAGACGATCGGCGATCGGTGATTCAGACGCTTAAGCAGGCTCAACAAAGCTATCACGACGAATTTAGAGTCGTCTGGCCAGATAAGAGTATTCATTGGCTGGCGGTTAAGGGGCAGATTTACCCCGATAAGATCGGGCGATCGGTAAGAATGAGTGGCGTTTGTATCGACGTTACTTTGAATAAACTAATGGAGGCAGAACAGCAGCAAATATTAGTTTTAGAACGACATGCCCGCGCTCAATCTGAGGCCGCCAACCGCATGAAAGACGAATTTTTGTTAGTGCTGTCTCACGAACTGCGAACGCCGATGAACTCGATTTTGGGATGGTCTCACATTCTTCGCGGCCGTTCTGTTGAGGAAGCGAGACTGGCTCAAGGATTGGAGACGATCGAGCGCAATGCCAAAGTTCAGCTACAGATTGTCAATGATTTGCTGGATGTGTCTCAGATTGTTCAGGGAAGGTTGTCGCTTGATTTTAGTCCGGTGAGTCCAATCAGTGCGATCGAGGCGGCAGTTTCTACGATTCGTCCGATCGCGGAGGCAAAAAGTATTCAATTAGAGATGGTGTGCAATCCCATTGACGGCGTAGTGTTGGCAGATTTTACTCGACTCCAGCAGGTGATCTGGAACCTGTTAACCAATGCCATCAAGTTCACGCCAGTCGGGGGTTACGTCAAGATTTCTCTCGAACAGGTGGGCGGTTGGGTGCATCTCTATGTCAGTGACACTGGAAAGGGGATCAGCCCGCAGTTTCTCCCCTATGTGTTCGATCGCTTTCGTCAACAAGATAGCAGTACGACACGATCGTATGGTGGGCTGGGACTGGGACTCTCGATCGTGCGAAATTTAGTCGAACTTCACGGCGGAACGATTTCAGTTAAAAGTGCAGGTGATAATTTGGGAGCAACTTTTTTGGTCAAGCTACCGCTGCGATCGTCAGACTCCAATAACTTAGACCACCCAGGCAGCCTGGAGACCGTAAAGGGACTTGCAGACGCATAAAAACTCTATTTGACACAAGCTCCTCTTTGCTAAATGGTGAACCAAAACTGAGAAATCGTCAGATCTGCAACTTTCCGGCGTGATTTCTATTGAGTGATAATTTTGATGGTTTCTTTTGAGCGAGCGTTTGTTGATTTTATATGCGTCAAGCTAACATGAATTCGACGGAGTTTTTCGCTTCGTGATTCAGCACTTTCGCCCCCCAAGCTGCCAATTCTGGGGGACTTTCGGATAGGATTTTTTGCTCAAAGTCCTCCAAATTTATGGGATTTAGGGGCTGCCCGGAGTGACGATCGCAGCCAAAGATTTCATCGAATTCACGTTAAGTGATTTCTAGGAGCGATCGCATAACTTATAAACTACTGAGTAAGTAGGTGGGTAGAATTAATTGTAAGATAAGGAGGCTGCTCAATTCCTCAAT
>NZ_JBJPHT010000031.1:0-74632 GCF_052939475.1 Phormidesmis sp. 146-20 | reverse complement strand
AGTTCATTAGATCTCAACTTCTGACCTTTGACACAATTTATTTTACAATCCCAAGTTGTTCTCACAGTAGAGATTACTGCACCTACAAAACTGCTGAACATCTCGAAGTACTGCCAAATCCGTCTCAGTCTTCCGCATCTCAATCCACTGATTCAACTGCTCAACAGTGACCATCGGAAACGCTCGACTGTTGACAACATCCCCATACTGCCCGTCCCGAAGCAACTGGATTCTCAGCCCATTTTGCCTGTATAACCAGACTTCCGGCACTCCCATCCCCTGATAAATCGCCATCTTACTGGCTGAGGATCTCGCAATATTCACCTCCAACGCCAGATCAGGAGGCACGTTTTCCGAAACAGTCTCTGCCATCCCCTGTCCCCTCGCAGCATTCTGGATGTAGAGACAAGAGTCTGGCTCAATCCCGCGATCGAGTTCCTCCCGATTCAGCGTCACCGACCCAAAATCATTCGCTTCCATCCCGAATTCCATCGCCAGCATCGTAATGATTTTTGCCAGCAGTCGATTGACAATTTCGTGGGGTTCTCCCGGCATCCTGATTTCCAACACTCCCCGGTCATAGACAATTCGAGTCGATCGATTTTCTCCCATCTCTTGCAGCAGGGCTTCATAGGTCTTCCAGGTCAGCCCCGCGATCGCGATCGCACTGCCAGGAGCCAGCTTAATTTGACTAATTGGTGCCGCAATCACGGTCGTCATGGCTCAGTTCTCTGGTGAAAGTTGCCTATCCATTCGCTCGAATTACTCGCATTATAGCCGCTGGGGTCGTATACTTTGAGGCCATGACTCCACTCGTCTGGTCAAAGCACACTGCAAACCGCTTCAGGCATCCGCTCACCAGCTCCAACGCTACCTCCGCCATTAGCACCGCTGTTTGCGGATTCACCATTAAACCTTGAGCATTCAGCAACAGCAGTTCCGCACAGGATAGCCGATTGTCCAAGTGCTCTTCCGGTCTACTGATCAACAGTTCTGGCGCTTGCACACTGGGCGCAGGTAGCCAGATGCAGCCCAATTCACTAAACTCGTAATCCTTTTGAACCTTTGAGAGACTGGAGCCAATCAACACTTGCCCAAAGCGATCGCCATTCCCGCCATCAATCCACCACACCCTGGGGCTGCGGTCATCATTGAATTCCAACGCTTTTGCGAGACTAGCTCTAGCTTTGGCATTATCCACACAGCCCATCAGCACCGTCAACGTGTTGTAGTTCCGAGCAATCATGTCCGGCTTGAAGGGTTTAGCGATCGCCCGCACTGGCAGCCCAAACGCTATCCCATACCGAGCCGCCAATGCCTCCGCTTTGTTCAATCCTACTTCCGCTTGACAAAAACATTGCCGCGTCAGGTTTTTCGCCTCAACCTGGTCTGGGTCAACCAGTACGAGACTTGCACGCTTCCCCTGTTGGCTGAGATGTTGTAACACCCGACATAGCAACTGCACCAGAAACGATCCAGTTCCTCCACAACCAACAACCCAAAACTCGGTCGTTTCTGTCGGTGGCACAATCACCGGGCGAGCGTCGATTATTTCATAGTTCAAGATGCGATCGGTTGATAGCATAGTACACACTCCCATTGGTTTGGCACAGGTCGTTCAGTCCGTGGTTGGCATCTACGTCAAACACCTGCTGCACAGGAATTGTCCAGCCATGTCCAAATAAGCCAACCCGTAGCAAGATTTCAGATCGAACTTCTGTAACATTGCCCAACACCCCATAGATACGAAAGCCGCTGCACTCATCCGTATCGTCAGCCGGTGAGAAATAGGCAGGTAAATTGCCATGACTGTGAATTTCGATCAACGCCTGGTGAGTAGAAGAGTCTATGCTGGTATCAAACGGTTGGCAACTGGTTTGGCTTTGCAGTTGGTCGGGGGTGATCAGTTGCCATCGCCCATCTTCTAGAATCAGATGAAACAAGACCTCCTTTGGACAGTCGTGATAGGCGTTCGCCCATAGTCGCCACAACAACTCTTCAGGAACCAGCGGGTTCAGTTGCATAAATGGTTGGAGTTCAACCAAGCCTTTCATCGGTTGCTCATGCATAGAAATCGGCATCAGCACAGTTAGACCTGGACGCTGAGCACGAACAAACACACCATTATTAGCAATCCAATATTCAATGCTACTGGCGTGTTGCATCGGCAAAGGCAATTTTGTAACAATATAGTACTCAATCAAATGAGGAGTAATAGGTGACTGATTCATCATGTAATAAATTCCTCGACTAAATCTGCGATCGCTAGATATCGATAGCCCTTGCAGGCTGGCATTAAGTCATTAGTTGGATAGGTCTTGCGCCGCCGCCTACTCAAGGCAGTGAGTTGTTGCCTGACATCTGAGTGATGGCTGCGCGATTTGCCATAAGCCAGATCTCCGTTAAAAGGACTGGAGATGAACAACTCCCAGGCTTTAATGATGTTTTGGGGAGAAGCGATCGGGGGACGGTTCGTGCCCCAGCAAATCCTGCCATTGTCATACACATTCGGCAGCGGGGCATGATAGCCTACTGCATCTGGCTCAAACTGCTTAGTTGCTACTGCCCAAATGCGGTAATCCCTGCCAACTCCAACCATTACCATTCCTGGTAGTGGGACTTGCACCGTTCCGGTTTCCTGTAAGGCGATCGTCTGTTGAGCTGGTGGCATAAACAAAACTGCCCACTCACCAGCGGTATTGGAACCGCAACGCACAACACTGTTCGGCAGCCAGCCCGTATCAATCCGCTCAATGTGAAAGGCTCTCTGAAGGGTTTCCGGTGAGAGGCACTTGTACTCAAAGGCAAGGAGATGGTCACTCACCTTACGCTTATAAACATACATGCCATTCGCTACGAAAATAGCGGCTTCAAGTTGTCGCCAATCTTCGCTTTTCAGGGTTTGCAACACTGCTTCTTGGAGAGCGGCTCGATCCTCAAGATTCAGTTGTAAAGTGGGTTCCATAGCTCCAGTACCTTGTTAAAGCGGGGCGTTAAATCCCCTTCCAACCAGTCCAGCAGTGCCTCACATCGACTGAGAATAATTTCTGCTTGTCTCCACTGCACCATCAACAAACGGAGATTAGCTTCTGTCCAGCGCAGGACGGTATCGCCGCCGTAACCGAACCATGCCTCATTATTGGTGCAATCGAGCCAAACATTACCTGTGGTTTTGTCCAGCAGGCTTAGCAGCAAAGGCACAAATCGGAGTGGGGGACGTTGCTGGTTAAACCGTTGACGCAGATGTTTGGAAGACACGCGATCGGGATGTTGAATTTGGCTCAAGCCAAGGTTGAACTGACCTTCGTACCACTCGTTGCCGTCAAGGGTTTCTAACCAGTGCCGTCCTTCCCGGCTCAACGGTAACAGGATTTGAACGGCTGGACGTGACCGCTCGATCGCATCCTCTTCGTAAACATCAATGCCCATATCCAAAACAGGAAGCCCATCTAGTTGAGCTTCACCCGCTCGTTCAATTGTCCACATGCCAACTGGAATGTGTCGGTCAAGTTCCTCTAGAAATTCAAGCTCCCGATGCGTATGCCCCTCTAGACTATGACGTTCATACAGAGATGCCGTGCTGCTGACAAACGGATCGGGGAAGAAGGTTTGGTACAACGCTAATAATTGATAGCTCGTTAACCGTTCTTCGAGGTACGAGGCAGCACTCATTAGACTAACCGTTTCCCAGGGATGGTATTGATGTAGTCGGTGGCTGATTTCAGCGTGAGTTGTTGGGATTCGCATAGCTAAAATCCAAGCGGAACAATACTGTGGGAGGAGGCTTGATCCAATCGATGCAAAGTCGTTTTAAGTGCTTGTTCCCACTTCTTGCTTTGTTCGAGTGCAGACTCAATTTGCTGGACGATCGCACTTGCATTAGCAGTATCGATTCCAACTCGTAGTTCCAGTTGTTGTAGTGCCAAACAACACTCCACACCCGGATTAATTTCAATTGCAGCCGCATTCAGAACTTCCAACGGGTTCATGCCTTTCGTACCCTTACGCGGGATCAGATCAATGCGGTTATCACTCCGCTTAATTTCGGCTCCCGCCAGCTCTGGGCTAAGAGTACTGAACAGTTGTCGTAGTAGCTCATCGCTTTGAGCAATTTCAGCATCGATCCAGTGCTGCTGACCTTCTAAAACAACCAGTATTTTTGATTCCATCTTCTACCCTCAAAACAACGAAATTTGAGTCAGTTGGACAGGCTTAGCTGCTGAATCATTCGATGGGACTTTAGCAGGCAGTGAAGTTTGCTTCGGAGTTTCTTTAGCTTGAGTCTTCGGTTGCTTCTGCTGATAACGCAGCTTTCGTACAGGCAAATCCTGGTGCAATGATTCCAGCAGATTATTCAGGACAGGCGGTAGCTCGCCCAAATCTGATTCATCAATCAATGTAGCAATGGGAAAATCGTCGTAGCTAGTTGCTGTAATCAACACTTTGCGGGGTTGACCCGGTTGCCAGCGTAGTTGCACTGTGATTGGTAATGAATCCAATTGATAGGTACGATCGCTTTGTTCTGTTGATTGTTGAACGGTTAGTGATCGCGACTCTGTTTTATTTTCACTTTCAGATTTTAACCACTGCAAACAGGGCTGATCTGCTTCGTATCGTTCTCGATTGAATAGCAGGCTACGCTCTCGAAAGGCTTTTTCAGGACTGGATTCATGAACCAGTGCTTCCAGGTTCTCAGCGATATCGTGACGTATTTTGGCAACACTCTCGAAACTGAGCCATCGGTCAGTCTTGTCAGACATCAGCATCCTCCAATCAAAAAGGGCACCGATCGCTCAGTGCCTCACTTCAAGACAAGTTTCAGGTTAGGAGTTTTGAGCTACTTTCATTCGCTCTAGACTGGTTGGAGCAAGTTCGTAAACCACTTTGCGCCTCCGCTCTACCTGAGTGCCTGCAACTGGAATCCCGCGTTTCCAGGCATCCTTTACAGCAGTTTTATTCACCCGACGTTCCTCAACCACTTTGACCGTGATGTACTCAGTCGGCACCTGGCTCATGTCCACTACTTCACAGGAAGGAGGATTGAGTTTGATGCGAATGCGGCGTTGCTGGCCGGCAACTTCGGAGGCAATCAATCCAGACTCGTTGAGTTGCAGAATGGTATGATCGAGGCTCTCTCGCCAGCGTGTCAAGCGCTCGATCTCAGCTACATGAATTTTGATCAAATGCTCCATCCTGGCTTTAATAGCAACTAGTTCTGCATCGATCTGATCCGCGAGTTCTGCATGAGCATCGATCGCGGCTTCCTGACTGTCTTGCAATAACCAGAGTTGTTCCAGAACTTCAGTTTCTTGCTCTGGTGTTTCAGCCCCATTCAAGTGTCGCCAGGTTTGGGCAGCAAGAATGCTGATGCCTTTGAGCGATCGCAGAGCAATAGAGGGTGGAATTGTTTTAGGCATCGTTACCACCTCCCACACACTTGATGATAGTCGCGACGGGTTTCAACCTCAGCTTCAAACTGAGCAAGAGCTTCTGTTTCTTGTTGGTCTTGCTTCGACTTGCGTTTTGGCATTGAAGCATTGAAATCGAGCATCCACAGCCAGCCTAGTTCCAAAGGATTTTGCAATCTTTGAGAATTCAAATACGCCATAGGGTTTGAGCAATCAATCGTCATGCTCAAAAGCGCGGTAGCGGTGGCGATCGCATTACGAAGCGTTGAACAAGTCATTTGTTGCTTCTGGATTTGGCGGCTGTTCGGTAATGGACAAGTATCCAGCTCGACTGGCTCCTATGAACTTTTCTACGGCGACGCGAAAGACCTGTTGAGTTTCCGCATTTGCGATGATGAGGTAGGTGCTCCCTTCCGCGCTGATTCCGACTTTTTGAACGACACCGCCGATGAGTGATGAGAGACGTTGTTGGTATGCGTGAAAATCTTGCAATTTCTGCTGCCGCTGCCAAACATGAAAATCGACGCTGTTCGCTTCGGGCTGGTGTTCAGAGAGTTTCAATTGACGAGTGCGATCGAACACCGCCTCTGGCACTACACTTTGCAGGTGAGTATCAATCACATTAAACCCAACGGCATGGGCATTTTGCCAAGGCAAGAGGATATGAAAGCGACCGTCTTCGCCAATCAATGTGAAATTGAGGTAATGATTCATGGGATTGCCTTTTACTGATCATCACCACAGCGAAGCGGTAGCCTCTTTGTTAAGGTTGTTGTGCAAAAATCGATACCCTTTCGCAGTAAGCAGAGAAAAGCCTCCCGATGGGTTTTTCAGAAGGCTACGCTACTGGTAGATGCTACTTTTGACGTTGGTCAGGCGGATTAACAATGACCCGGATCAGGACAGAGAGGGCGATAATGATGTAAAACATATCGTTGCCAGAAAACACTGGCGGGGTTGGAGGTGCGATCGCCGCACTGGGACTGGTCTGGCTCATGGTTTGACTGGCGGTTGAGGATGATGCGGACGATGATAGAGTGAACTGGCAATCGAAAACCATAGCCAACCTCCGATTAAACGTTTGTACTAATAGTCTCCAGGTTGGACTGGTTTTCAACCAGGGAAAATCCAGTGGTTAATCCCGAATTTAGTGGAGGCAGGCTAAAATCCTCAACTCCCTTGCCTGTAATGGTTTGAGAGTACATAGCTGGGTTCCTTTGATCTAAGTGAACGCCTTGCGGATGCTTATCTTCCCCAAAGTCCGCCAAAATAGCAGTAATGCCAGAGTAAATTGATCAGGACGTATGAACGCTCCCAAACGAAACCGTGCCCGTGTGCTGACACCGGATGGGCTGAAGAAGCTCCGGGAGCGATTGCGATCGCGTGAGATGGAGGAGAATTCTGGCTACAAATATACGCTGGAACGATTAGGGGAATTGACTGGACTCGACCCTGAGACAGTGAAGAATGTTCTGGATTGCAAAGGCTCCGATAAACGCACGATCACCCGCTGTTTTGAATCGTTTGGCTTGACGCTGGCGGATAGCGACCATATTCCAGCAACTCACGCAACCCTAACCACTGACCCCAATTTTGTGGGACGGGATGAGGCGATCGCCGATCTCAACGCATTGATCAGCCGCAATGCTAGGGTCATTGTGATTCAAGCAAGGGGCGGTGTGGGCAAAACGACGCTGGCGCGAAAGTATCTGCAACAAGAGTTTGGCTCCTTCCTGGAGTTTCCCATTGCCAAGGAGACGAAGGATATTGCCTCGATCGAGGGACTGATTGAAGAGAAACTGCGGCAACTGGGTGAAGAACCCGGACGTGAGTTTTTGGTGTCGCTCGATCGACTCAAACGCAAACTGCAAACTGATCGCATTGGCATTTTAATTGACAACCTGGAACCCGCATTGGATTCAGCAGGCAAATTTATTGAAGCCCATCGTCGCTATGTGGAACTGCTACGAGTGCTGAGTGATCCGACTGTGCAGTCGATTACCTTAATCACCAGCCGAGAACGCCTGCGGGAAGCGGATGTCACGGTGCAGCATTATTCCTTGAGAAGTTTAGGCGTGCCAGCCTGGGAACAATTTTTTCAGAGCCGCACTATCAATACAGAGACTTCTGCTCTAGCTGCTTTGCAGGATGCTTACGGTGGAAATGCAAAGGCAATGGATATCATCAGTGGTGCTGTTCTGGAGGATTTCTCTGGTGATGTCGAAGCTTACTGGCAGGCAAATCAAGACGACTTGTTTATTGAGCGAGACCTGGAAGATTTAGTCACGAAACAGTTCGATCGCCTGCAACAACTTGAGCCAGATGCGTATAAGTTACTTTGCCGAATGGGATGCTATCGCTATCAGGATGTGCCAACTGTACCGATCGAAGGTCTATTTTGCTTGTTATGGGATGTACCAGAAAATCGCCATCGACGGGTGATTAAATCGTTGCAGGATCGATCGTTGATTGATTTTGAGGATGGAGAATTTTGGTTGCATCCGGTAATTCGAGAAGAGACAGTCAATCGATTGAGGTTGAGTGAAGATCTAGAAGCAGCCAACCGAAAATCGGCGGAATTCTGGACTACATTTGTCACAACCGTTGAATCGATTGAGGATGCAAAAAAAGCGTTTGAAGCTTATTATCACTACGTTGAAATTGATGATTTTGATCAAGCTTGTGATGTGATTATCAAGAGAAGAAATCTAAAGAGTAGATATGTTCCTCGCCTTGGCTCATCTTTTTATAGATTAGGATTATCACAACAAATAATTATTGAGATCGATAGAGTGGTTGATAAAGTGAAGCCAGGGTTTCCTCAGGGAAAACTTTATAACTTGTTGGGTGATCAGTATTGGGCAATGGGTCAACTCCACAAAGCAATTATGTGTCACTCATATTCCAAAAAGATTGCAGATCAATGCCTGCAAGATCAGGATTTTGATAGTCAAAGTAAGCTAGTTTATCACCTAAGAAGGCTTAAACTTTTAGCTAGCTATAATGTTGGTGTCTGTAAAATTGAACTTAGGGAAATAGAAGAAGCTGTAAAAGATTTTGAAGAATATATCTCACAAATGGAAGGATTAATAAGTTTTTATACTAATAGCCCGATTTATTCTAATCAGTTAATAAACTCTGACGTATTGATATATGTCTCTAAAGCTTGCTTAGCTTCTATTTTTTCTTGTTTAAACAATCAAGACATAACCTTAAACTTATTGGAGGAATCTTTTGAATTTTTATCCAAGTTGGAAGATAAATCTTGGAATGAATGTATGGGTCTAGTCTTTATGGCTCTAGGTTATAAAAACTTAGGGCACTACGCAAGATCCCTCAATTTGTATCAAGAACTAATTTCCCTTGTAGAAGAATTGGGATTCAACCAGATTAAAGTGAGAGCTATGCATGGAATAGCTAGTTTGCTTCGAGAACAGATGGATTTTAGTAAAGCAACTCAATATAATACAGCAGCAATCGAGCTTGCAAAAAGAATCGGAGCTAGCTCTGATCTGGCAGAGGCAAAGTTTCAGCTTGGATTAACTCAACAGGCAAAAGGTGAAATAGAAGTAAGTTATGAAAGTTTCCAGGAAGCAATTCGGCTGTTTAGTGAAATGAAAGCACCAAAGCAGGTGGAGAGGGTGAGGCAGTCAATGCAAAATCACATTATAAATGAGTCTGTAAAACCTGACTCAGGAGTAAATGATGAAACCGATTAAAAAACAAATTGTCACGGATGAATCAATGCGTCCTGTAGCTGTTTTGATTGACTATCAAGATTGGCAAGCCATTGAGAAAATTCTAGAAACTTACCAACAGCAAGATACTGCATCAACGCTGGCTGAGTATGCTGGTGTAATTCAGTTAACCGTTGATCCTCTGGACTATCAACAGCAAGTCAGGGATGAGTGGTCGTGAATCAGTCCCTCATCGTACTTGATACAAATATCGCTCTGTATTACCTGGGTGGACGCTTAGTAGCTCCTCTCCCCATTGGTTTATATCACGCTTCTATCATCACTGAGATGGAATTGCTTTCCTATCCCAACCTTAGTCTGGCAGAAGAACAACAAATCCGAAATTTCTTAACTCAACTGCTGATTATCGGTATTGATGAGTCAATTAAAAGTCAGGCGATCGCCCTTCGTAAACAGCATCGCTTAAAATTGCCTGATGCGATTATTGCAGCGACAGCGCAGTCTCTCAATGCACTCTTGTTAACGAACGATCTCAAATTATCCAGTATTTCTACAATACAAACCCAATCATTATCTATCAAATAAAAAGACTGAAGCCAGCAGAACCATGACCTTACAGAAATTAGCAGCGCAGTTACTTTCTCTCACGCCCGTCGAAAAGCTGGAGGTAATTCAGATCCTGTCTCACAGCCTCAGCCGAAACTGGCGCTGAATTACCAAAACACCTGGTATCTGTGGTGGCGATGCCTGTATCGAAGGAACCCAAATTCTGGTTTGGGTATTGGTGCAAGCTCGTAATCTAGGAATGAGTGAAACCCATGCTCCTCTACGACTACCCCACTCTATCTGCCACGGATTTAGTCAACGCCTGGATTTATGCCAGCGTCAACTCAGAGGAGATTGAAACTGCCATTCAGGGAAATGAGGCAGCCTAAAACATGGCTCGCCTCTATCGGGATGCTGATTCGAGTAAATTGCCGTGAATAGCGACAAGCCTTACCGGACAGATTCAATCACCACAGCCGTTGCCATCAAACAAACGACGATAATGGTTATCCGAACCAACCACCACCCAAAAAGGCTGATCAGAACTTCAACCAGTGGAAATGCTGCCAAAACGACCGACAGCAAACAGGTAATTCCTAACCCAAACAGGCTCAGCAGAAAATATTTGAGTACCTTACTGGCAAATCTAAACAGCCAGCCATGCTGACGAGGATGATGCATCATGATCTTGCCTCCGTTAACTTAAGCAGGTAGCAAACCAGGACCGATCTGCTGCATCCATCCCGGCAGATCTGACGGGTTGGCTTCAGGTTGATCAGCAATGGGGATTGGCGGATGAATCCAACTGTCCATTGGAACTACCAGCAGCGTCAGACCTTCTCTGCCAATCACCCTCACGCGCATACCCGGCAATGCCTCTGCACAGTTGGGATAGTAAAACCGGGCAAACCAGGTGGTCGCCATGAACTCAACTCGCCCTCGTTGGTGCTGGGTAATGGTTTGCTCAACTTCACCGATCGCAGCTTGAGGAAACAATTCAATGGTTTCTGGTGCAAATGTGAGACTCATCGCTGGCACTCCTGTATCTCTTAGGTTTGATGCTCTTAGTGTGCAATTCCAAACTCGTCTGAACCAGGGAAAATCCAGTGGTTAGATCCGAAATTAAGCCTTTTTCAGGCAAACAATCCCGTCCCTTCACCCGCCCGCTTTTCAGCGTTTAGAGAATTTAGACCCAAGACCGATTGAATCCGCTTAAAATCGGGAAAACCCACTTATCTTCCAGAAGGTCGGGTTTTAACTTCGGCAATCCGGATCTCTTACTGAAAATCGCTATGACTTCAGGACAGCCCAAACGCAAACGAGGTGTTGTACTCACCCCCACTGGACGGCAGAAACTCCAAGACTCAATCAAAGCCTGGGAGGAGCAGGACAACTTCGGCGATAAGCTGACGATCGAAGAACTGAGCGATCGCTACGCTCAAATTTATGCATCGAACACAAAAAGATTCAGTTGTTTTTAGTGAAGCTTTAAGAGCGGCGCGATCGCGTTTCGCTACACTCTGAATAGCACGCTTGAAACTTGAGCTGTATTCGGTTCTAGACCAAAGCGGGACAGTCGAGAGTACAAGATCATACGAGGCGGACTGATGTTTTGGGGAACTGAGGAGAAGCTGCTGACGAGATAGGTGACTGATTTCCCCGGCTATGAGGCAGTCGATTGGGGAAATATTTTACCTATAAAGGCTGTATTAACAGAGAAACTTATTACCATACATAAATACGGTCATCAGCTTCAAGTTCATGGAAGAAAAAACCAGCAGTTCTGTTCCTTCTTGGTTAGACGAGCCTCCAACTCCGGTGGATACGTTGCCTGTTCAGACAAGACTTCAAGCTCTTCCACTTGAAGAGCTAACCTGGGAAAACTTTGAGAAGCTTTGTCTACGTTTAGCCAGACTAGAAGCTGGTATAGAGTCCTGTCAGTTGTACGGTGAGCGTGGTGATAAGCAGGAAGGCATTGATATTTATGCAAGAAAACCACGCCTACAAAGCTACGTGGTATATCAATGCAAACGTGTCAATGACTTCGGTCCCTATAAAATACGTGAAGCAATCTCCAAGTTTCTCGAAGGAGACTGGGTTGATAAAACAGAAACCTTCATTTTGTGTACAAAGGAGAGTTTGGGAGCAAAGCAGCGGACTGATGAACTGGAGTCCCAAAGCAAGATTCTTCAAAGCAGAGGCATAACATTAGTCTCTTGGGACAGTCGTGAGTTATCTATTAAACTCAAACAGCAGCCAGAACTAGTTAGTGACTTTTTTGGTAGAGCATGGGTAATCGCTTTTTGCGGACAGGAACAGGCTGAAAGGTTGGGCGACAAAACTGAACAAATAGTCTTTGTTCGCAATTATATAGCATGGCTTGCAAACAAGACCGCTCAATTTGTTGTTCCAGCACTGTCTGAGGAATTCTCTATTAAAACCAACTGGATTCCATTAGAAGCAAGATGTATCGAAGGGGATAGGGAATCTTTCAAAGCAGAATTGATCAAAGAGCTTTACCCCTTAAGCATTATAATCGGACATCCAGGCAGCGGCAAAAGCACCTTACTTCGACGAATGGCTTGTGAGCTATCTTGCATCGGCAAGAAGGTTCTATTAGTTCGTCTTCCAGAAGTTTTACGCCTGTGGCGTTCCAAAGGAGGTAAAACATTTAGTGATGCAATTTTAGAAAATGCAACAGATGGCTTAAACCTAAATCAGAACATAATACGGCAAGCTCTCAAAAATGCCGATTATCTTTTAGCAGATGGCTTAGATGAGTGCAATACTGATCGAGCAAATGTTGCAGAGCAACTCATCTCATGGGCGGCAGGGCATCCAGCAGCTAGAGTTGTTACTACTAACCGTATCGGTTATGAGCCAGAACTACTTCCTGGATGGAAACAGGTAGAGATTCAACCTCTAGACAAAGAAAGTCTTCAGAAGTACTTTAAGAAGCTTCTAACAACTTCTCCCATCGAGCAAGATGAACTTGAGAAAAAATTAGCTTTATTCGAGAATCTTCTACAAGATGAAAAGCTACGTTCCCTTGTATCAAGAAGCCCACTGTTACTTGGTTTTATTGTTCAACTAATAAGATTAGATGTAGATCTTAGGCAGAAGAATCGAACGGAAATCTATAAAGCAGTTATCAATTTAGCTTGTGAGCATCTTCCACAACATAGAGAATCTATTGAACTTAGCAAGAGAAGTGCAAAGCGTGTTCTTGAAATAGCAGGTTGGAAATTAATGCACCAGCCTCTTCTCACTGAAGAAGAGCTTGTTGAAAGCTTGACTCAAGAGCTTGAAGAGAGAGGTTTTACATCAATACAAGCTGAAGAAGAAGCTGAGAAGGGAATCATTTTTTGGAGAAATCAACGGATGTTTGATTGCTTCAAGCTTGGGTATCAGAAAGTAATAAATTTTGTTCATCTCTCTCTATGTGAATATGCAGCAGGGCAATACGCTTCTCATTTAAGTGAAGTACTGTTAAGGGAGTGGATTCAGCAAGTCAGACAAGACTCTAGCTGGAGAGAAACGATATGCTTTGCGGCTGGCTTGGGGCGAGGAGAGAGAATCGCCACATATTTGCTTGAACTAGATAACTCAGAAGATACAACTTCACCAGAAGCGCTTTTAGCGATAAAGGTAGCAGCAGAAGCCAGTGAAATATCGCCTGAACTTTTAGAAGCATTAATCGAACGAATTCAACCACGATTAAAATCCTCTTCGCCTGATATAGCTTTTAAAGCGACCGAGGCACTTTTGTTAATAGCAAATAAGGGTTCAAGGATCATTGCGAGTATTGCAGTGTCACTACTAGCAAGTACTTATTCTTGGACTCAAGTATCAGCAATGAGCCTTGCACTAAATTGTTGCGAAGATAGCATCGATGCAAACGACCTCAAAGAGGTTATTAAACAAATTATAACAGAATCAGTTGTGTCTAAGAGAAGCCCATTCTCAGGTGGAAGTGCAAGGAAATGTAGTACTTCTGAATGGAAGATCAGAGATCAAGTAATTGTCAAAGGTTGTCAGCTTCTACTCAAAAGACAATCAAACGTTGAGACTGCCAATGAGATTTTACAGTTAACTTCTCAAGGCTCTCTCAATGTTGGAACTCACATATTGGTAGAGAAACTACTACGCGATTATATTTCAGAAAACTTAAAATCTTCTGTGAAACAGGAAGATAAGAAGAAATGGGTTGATTTTTGGCAAAAGCTTACTCGTCCTAACAAGCTTTTTGCGGAGTTCAGTCCACGCAATACCTTACTAGAGATAGAAAGGAAAGAACGTGCAAAATGTGGTGATCGGGTATTTTTAGAAGCAGTTCTTCGATTAACTGGGATTCCTACAGCAATATCGGAATCAAGACAGCAAGCGCAAGAGTCAGTTACTCTCGGAATCCTTCTCAAAGGGATGGGATGGTGGAATATGCCAACCACTTATTGGGATCTTCTGGGCAATAGCTATGATTTAGAAGCTATTGATACCGTGCTTAGGGGAATGATTTTCATCCTGAATATTAACTCTCAAATATTGGCAACAGAAGCGGTATGGATGCTGGAGAATACAAATCGGTTTTTTTCTTTCGATTTAGCTTCTATTAAGGCGTTACTGCAATCAAATACAGTTTCAGAAAATCTACTGGCGCTGAAGCAATTGCAAAAAATCTATGAAGATGAAAGAGCAGTTGGTTCCATTTTTAGCCAAAGCCCCAAAGTGCCTGTTGACTTTAAGTGGGAACGAGCTACACAAATTCAATTGCCTTCAACCGTTCTAGTACAAGCTCTTGAACATCCGTCTATTGGAATTCGTTGGAATGCAGGTTTGCTCATAAAACACGGTGCTGGAGGGCAAGAAGCCATTGAAATAGCAAAGAGTGTTATTGGAGAAGATAAGTGGCAAGAATTTGAAGCAATGCAAGAAATTTACGTTTGAGGTCGCAATGGCTTCTTACGAGGCTGATTTATCGCCTGCCAATGCTGAATGCTAAGGACGATCGAGTCCAGTGATCGACTAGCATAGGCAAGAGTCTTGTTCGCACTCTGCCAAATTGCATCAGCTTCATCAGAGTCAAGCGGTGGAGTGCAGCGATCGCAGTAGCGTTGAAACAATCGCTGTGGATCAGGATAGTAAGCAATCCCTTCCTCATCGAGCAGGTTCGCTGTACCCAATAAATTACGAGCCAGCTTGTACCCTGCATTGTTGCGGTTGCCTTCCCCTTCGCCCCACTGCAACAAACGTTGATCATCGTGAGTCAGGCAAATCAATAGCGGAATGGCTGCGCCGCTGCCGCGTCGCTGGGGCAGCTTGATAGGTTGTGGGTTGCACCCCACCTGTCCTAACCGTTTCAGAGGTTGCAGTCGATTCGGTCGGGAGGGTGGTACGGGTGGATCGAGCAGAGCAGAAAGTGGGTCAACGGTTTCATCGGTTTTCGATCGCCGCGTGAGCCGCCCCCACTTTCGCCACCGTTGCTCAGGTAAGTCATAGGGAAATAAACCAGTAGCATCGAGTGCGGTTTCCAGTTCCTCTGGGCTGTATTGGCGATCGCTCTCTTCTTCCAGCGTGATTGGAATGGGTGGACCCAACTGACCATCAACGACTTTGCGACGTACCATTCCTGCTAGCCGCATCGATCGCGCTGGGTTACAAATCGCAGGGTCAGCATTCTGCAAAATGGCTAATTTGCGATTGAGTCTCAACCAGTGTTCAGGAGCTAATGGTTGTTGACAGCGAATATAGACATGAAGGGACTTACCACCCGTATAGGCAATAGCGGCGGGATGCAGTCCTGTCTGGTCTTTCAACCGCTCCAGAGCTAATTGCTGCTCAGTCAGCGGTTGGTCATCAATTTCGTAAAAAAGGCAATTGCAATGGTTGACATGATCATTACTGATGCCCTGCTCTGGTTGGTTGGGGTAGAAGCAAACCGTTGCACCCAGCCACGAAAATTTAAAGGCAACTTTCCAGCCATCTCGATAACGGCGACGGCTCACTTTCCAGCGAGTGTTGCCTGCTGCATCTCGTCCATTATGTATGCAGGCGCACAAAGTGAAACCCCGTTTCGTCACCTTGCCGCAAAATACATAGTGCTGATAAATTTGCTTGTCCCCTTTCTGGTAGGAAGCCCACCTGGGAGGAATCAACTGAGTTGGCAAATCCCACGAAATCCGCAGCCAGATCCGATTACCAGGACGAAACCCAATGCGGCGCAAAAATCGGACGGTGGTCTGTCGAAGTCCAGCACGATCCAAACGGATAGTTTGAGGTGAAGATAGATTCTCAGTCATAACCTTTTGAAAAAGCACCCCCGGTAGTCGTGATCGCTGGAGTCAGTTGCATTACTGCATGGCTACTTTTTGGTATTTCTGAAGTGCAATCTCAAAACCATTGCGGTTGAAGGCGTATTGAGCAATTCCTGTATGGCAATGCCAGTCAGCTTCTTGTGCCAGTTGCTCAACCGAGAGTTCAAGCCACACGATGATGGCTTGTCGAAGAAACATGAGGTCGTAGACAGTATCATCTTGCTGTGCAAAGAACTGCTGAAGCTTTCTGGCAGCCTCACCAATTAAATCTCCTGAAGCAGAAAGTTGGATGGAAGCTTGAGTTGTTTCGGTGTCCATAACGCATCCCATGAAGGTCAGGACACGGGGTCGCGGTAGCGGCTTTTCTAAAAATTATTCCCTGATATGGCTTTCACTGCAGTCTAAACAAAAGTAGGTGCTTAACCAGATACCAAGTTGTTTCCAGTAACGGTTGTAGGCGCGATCGTAAGCAATTTTTTGCAGCCACCAGATACCCACACTCCCGATCGCCATGATCAAAAATTTTTGCACCGATGATGTCACAAATGCTTGCTGACTCATGCCACCCGTTAAGCAGTAAAACAATTCCCACAGCACTCCTGGAAACCAAAAAACAATCCAGAGTGCGATCGGAATTGCCGACATTGTAGGTGCTGTCGGTCGGGCTGCACGCTGCGCCAAGTTGCTCTGGGCGGTAGAAGTGCCACGATACCTTCCAGTACCCAGTGAATATCCACTATGGGTCACTTGATAAGTGCCTTCCTCATAAATCTTGTCAGCACTTTTGATTCTGTCACTCCCACAGTGTGGACAGGTTGGAGGTTGCCGTCGAGACGGGATTGGCTTGATGCTTTGTTTGCTCATGGCGATCGCTCCTGAAGATTTGAGGTCGTTTCACCAATCGATATCTTTACCCTTCACCCCTTTAACTGTCCACCACCCGTGGGCACGTTGTTCCAGATTTTTCAGCACTTCCGGTTGGGTCAGGTCAAGATTGGGAAATCGTGCTTGAACAACCGCGAATGTACCTTGCCATTCTTGTTTCAGAATTCGTTGTGCTGCGATCGACGATCACCATAGTTTGGAGTAGAGCATTTTGGCGTAGGACTGAATTAATTGATTACGAGATTGAGGATCAAGTGCATCAATCGGTTGCGAGTTAGGTAAAACCATAGACGGAATAACAATGCTTCACCACCTCTCGGCGGTAGGCATCACAATTCTAACTGACGGATTTGTTCGTATGGAATGGAAAGTCTTTGGTGGTTATTTTCTTCATTAAGACTGGGTAGCACTAACTCTGGATATTGCCTCTTTTCCTTCTCCCAAGTAGATTCAACTGGAGTCAAATTAAACTCCTGTTCTAACTCTCTCACCACTGTCTGAATACGAAGGTGATCCCAGCTATCTGAGACACAAGAGCCATTCAGCTTGATACGACTGGCAATAATGTGAACATGATCATGGGCACGATCGCAATGCCGCACAACCACATACTGGTTATCATCAAAACCCATCTGTTTCAAATACTTTTGTGCAAGGTTATGCCAGACCGCATCTTTTATCTGCTCTGGTGGAGGCAGACTGAGGGATGCATGATACATACAGCGATCAACTGCTGGGTTCAGCCGTCTGAAAAAATCAAACTCCTGTGCCAAGTCAGCGGGCTGTGAATTTGCCATGTTGCTGCCAATCAACTTCGCTCCTTGCTTTCCGAGCGCGTATGCCAGCACTGGATAAAACGCTTTTCCTTTGAACTGCTTACCAATCATCAAAACAGTACTTTTAAGAGGATGTCTGAGAAGTTAAAAGTTACGCCAAGCGCCTGACCATTAACCGTACCATCGCGGCATAAACGAGAGCTTCATGGGTCTCTGGTAAGACCTCATAATCCTTGCTAAAGCGGCGACACCAGTTCAACCAACCAAACGTGCGTTCTACCCGCCAGCGCACGGGCAATTTGACAAAGCCCTTGGCTTCCTCTGGACGGCGCACCACCCGCAACAGCCAGTGATAGGTCTGCATCACCCAGGCGCTAAAGTCGGACCCAGTATAGCCGCCATCCACCCAAACCCAAAGGAGACGGGGAAAGCGTCGTCGAACCGTGGCAAATACCAAGCGTGCACCCTCCCGTTCTGGGACACTGGCAGCAGTGACAACTGCGACTAACACCAAGCCCAGAGTATCGACCAGCAGATGCAATTTGCGTCCTTTGATCCGTTTGCCTGCGTCATAACCCACTGCCTGAGCAATCAGGCTCGCTAGCTTGCAGGTTTGGCTGTCGAGAATCGCGGCACTGGGACTGGGATGCCGACCCTCCCTAACTCGTACCATCCGACGCAGCCGGTCGTTGAGCCGTTGCCATACCCCGTCCCTTCGCCATTGCCGGAAGTAGTGGTAAACCGTTTGGTAGGGGGGAAAGTCTCCCGGCAGCATCCGCCAAGCACATCCACTGACGAGAACGTAGAAGATGGCGTTGAGAATCGTCCGCAGATTCACACGGCGCTGCCGTCCCCCAGACTTGGCGGCGGGTAGAAAGGGTTGCAGGAGTTGCCATTGCGGGGTCGTCAGGTTGGTGGGATAGGATTTACTTACGGCTTTCATTGGCTGTCCTTGAATTTGTACAGACAGCTTACCGAATGGGAGCCTTTTCTCACCCTTCATCACTTCTCAGACATCCTCTAAGACTAAGTCGCTATGCGATCGTTCAATGAGTCAGAGAATTACTGAGGTGGCTGCAATTTGGCTCTACCGCTTTGAGCGTCGTTCTCACCTGCCGTTCCTCAATCGCTGTGCGAACCTGCTCACCTAGCGCCGTGTAGATTTCATTCAAGGTATTCTCAATCTCAGTCAGAATGACTAAATCAGCCGAACCCTGTTCCCCTTCATAGTGATTTGCAGGATCAAGTTCTCGACAGAGCCTCCCTAATTTAACCACTTGTTCTCGGTGCAACATTGCACTGGCAATCGCACCATATTTGGACAAGATTTCATAGCTGATCAGTTGAGCTGCACTAATGCCCAATTTTCTTGCCCGTTGTTCTGATTCAAATTGTCGGACTGAGTCAATCGGGAACTCAATGCGTAACTGGTCTTGAGGTCTTGCTAAATTCACAATAGTTCTCCTTCAAGCATTAATTTGGACAATGAGATTTTGGATTTGCTTGATCATCTCATCCAACTCATCAAGCAGGGTTACACTCACAACTATCGAAGCTTCTGGCTGATACACGTTACTTGATTTCCTAACTTGATCAAGCACCGTATGAATCGCGCCGAGTTGTCGATAGAGACCAGCCAGTTGCAGAAGCTTCGTCTTTGAGAGCGATCTTGACTGGTCAGGAAATAGAAGCGATCGTTGAGCTGCCTGCTTCAACAACACTCGGATGAGATCACTCACTGACAGGTCATATTGAGTCGCTAATTGCTCTGCCAGCTCCCGATCTTCATCACTGGCTCGGAATTCAATGCGATCCAGACGCTGTGTAGACTTTGGCATTTGGCTTTGTCCAAGATGATTATTAAACGGATTATTGCAGAGAGCATAACGGCTTCCTGATCAGTAAGTATCTCAAGTGTTGCCACTCGTCGCCTCAAATCGCCTCTCCCACATGACCGGAAAAATTATTCCTCCCAATAGCAACAAAAACATTTCCAAGCGGTTTCACCTGCTGAGAGATAGAGTACGTTAGTCAAATAGGCTAACTTGCATCGTATTAGAGAGTTCTTCTACCATAATCGGCTTGAGCGCCTCAGTCTTCTGGCGATACTTGGGTGCAGACCTGACCACTTTTCTACGAATGTCCATCCCCAGTTCCCGGTAAGTTCGTTCAACTCGCTCAAATGAGATAGGCACATCGCCGTTCATCTCAAAAAATGAACTATACCCCGCTGGCACTCGGTTATGTCGTTGCAGCACTTGATCAAATGCCCATAAGACTAAATCCGCGTAATCGCGATGCAGCGGTGCTTCCAATGTCAGTGGTTGCAAAGCGCAAACAATCTCAGCCGGAGTTACTTGCTCTGTAATTGCGCCCTGCTCAAATTCATCCAGGATTTGTTCAAACCGCTCCCGTCTAACAGCCTGCAATAGCCAATCAGGAAGCATATCTGCCCAGGCGCTTTTGCCAACCACAATTGGACCCCGGAAGTAGTGGAGATGTTCAGCTTTGACCTGGAGCAGCAGTAGGCAAATTTCCATAAAGGCTGTCGGCGCTGGCTCCAATACTGAAACCATTGCTTTCATTTGGGCGATGGTTTGAGCAAGCCTTTCGCCCTCTGCTTTGCACACAACGTGAGGAGCGCCAGTCGTTTGGTCAGTAATACCGAAAAGTTTGAGTTGGTCTGTCATGGCGTAGTGGGTAACTCATTGCCATGACCATTGCGGTAGCAGAACCAACAACCTCTGCTACTGGAGAGAGTGAGACTATTACCTGCCTACTTCATGCACTGCCCATTACCACAGAAATGCTCCAGAGCAAATTAAGTTGGTCTATCCTCCAAGCCTTGCCAAATCTGAAGAATGTATATGGTGTCGTCTTGAATTTCAAAGTAAATCAAATACCCACGTTTACCCCAAAATACTCGCAGTTTCCTCCGATTCGGATGCGTTCTAAGTTGTGGACAGCGGAAAGGGTTTTCTGCCAAACTATCGGCTGCCGCAAAAATTGCCTGAACCGCACGAGCGGCAGCGTCAGGATTTTTAGATTCTAAGAAAGCATAGACCCGGTTGAGATCATCAAGAGCTTCTGGCAGCCAAACTATTGCGGACATGGCAAGGGATTATCCGTACTCAGGCTGTAAGCCCACTCTCTGATATTTTCATGGGAAACAGCATGACCTGTTTTCTGAAACTTCTGCCAGCGACGATCGTTCTCTTCATCTACCTGTGCTTCAAGTGCCGGGTCAATTAACTCATCAAATTGCAACAACGCCGCTGCAACGACCTCATCGGCGCTACCGTAGGCACCAGAAGCAAGTTGCCGTTCGATGATCGCCGTTAACTCAGGGGTTAGGGAAATTTGCATCGCGAGTACCAATGGGCAGTAGAAGGATTCAGATAATTCTAGTTTAGTCGATGTCACGGCTGATCGCGATTATCACATCTCCAGCGATCGCATAGCGTCTCACAGGAGAATCGTTCATTGCCTAGCTTTCACCAGCAACGATCACCTTCAACACCTGTGTCCATTCTCTAAAAACAAATTGTCCGTACACCGACATAGCTTGCAACGTTTTTCGAGGGGCAGTTCGCGGCGTAAACGAATGGCACATTGCCGCATCTTGACGGACACAGCATCCTGTTCAGTATCAAACATTACCTGTTGCTGACAGCTATTTCTAATAGGTGATTAAAGAAAAGCGGCAGTAGAAGGCATTTTGAGGACGATCGCCGCTATGCGCCTCAAACCGCCACATCACGAATCAGAACAGAGGAACTACTCCTTCGCCCTCACAAAGCGGGTGGGCTGGGTGGGCAAAAAGTAGCCCCATCCCTGAGTAGGAATTCGGAATGGGGATTGCTGGCTTAAGCAGTTAGCTCCGCCAGTTCATCGTTGCGGGCAACAGCTGCTTTATAAGCATTCTGACGTTTGTAAAACGTTGCCAGTTGTTTCTGGCGCTCTGCCCGCACTTCTTCAACCGAAGTGAAGCCGAACTTCGCTGCTTCAGCCATCAACTCGTCTAAATCGAGCTTGCCATACTGCCGTTCAAATAGCACCTTAAACTTTTTCCAATCAAAGTTCTTACCCTGACTGGAAGCTTTGATTTCAAGGGCATGTCCGGTCAATTCCCGCAGAGTATTGAGTACCATGCGGACTTGCACTTCACCGTTGAGGTGTTCGGTGGCAGCATCAATCAAGTTCACGCGAGTGTTCTGAGCCATGTTGATTCTCCTTGTTATTTTCAGGTTGTTCAGGTTGAGCCATGCTCACGATTGGCACGACCGTGGTCGCTCCCTTCGCTTGAGCAGCGTTTGCTCACCCCTACCGCGACAGCGTCGCTATTTCAAATTCCTTTCGCGTTAGGGAGGTGGGTGGGTCCTGAATCGGTGTTGAGCGCTGATCATCTCCCAACTGGCTAGAGTTCTTTGAGTACCAAGCATTCTCCGCTCTTAATAGAAGGTTTTTTCCATCCATCCTTCAGAGGCGATCTGCCACAGGTACTCGATACGGTAAGCAATGTCATTGGTCACGATTTGCTATGACATCTTCCTCCGAATTGGCAGAACTATCTTGTCGCCTGCGGGTTCCGGCAACCTCCATTTATGCTCATTTGTTACGCTACCTGAAGGAGCATCCGTATCACACCATCACTGATTTTTTGCTGGATGCAGCCACCGCCTTCTATCTGCCGCTGTCACTCATGGAACCGTCGATCGCGTCTGCTATCTCACCGGAAGATCTACACATCTATGGCTGTCAGGCAGTCTCCGCGTTAACGGCTCAATCAGCTTTGATTACTTCCCGGCTGAACGCCCAACTTCCGACTTCACTTCAGATTCACGCCTCACTGACAACATTCAATCAAACCTTAACTGCAAATAAAGATGTCGTCCAAGCGACAACTGTGCCTGATAAACTCGTCAACCCATTTAGTAATGCAAACTTCAGCAAACTCAAGTAGTGGAACCATTTCATGCCAACGACTAAACTTCAGTCACGTCACCTTATGGTTGCGATCGACTTTGGCGGCTCGTCTACCAAAGCAATTTATGCAACTCTGAACGAAATTTCATCTCCTACCAGTTTGGTAATGGCTCCTGAAGCGGCTCAGATCTCACCTACCAATTTGGAGCAATTGCAAACAACCCAATTGTTTACACCTGCTCCAGAACACAATACCTGGGTGAAGTTGGGTAATGATTGCTGGGCAGTAGGGACACTCGCCAAACGATTCCATGCTCATGCTGGACTGAATCAACCCAAGTTTGAGCGTGCCCTCTACAAAACACTGGCAGCCATTTGGGTGATTCAGCAGCGACTACAGTTTCCGCATGAATTTCACCTGTCGCTTTCCTGCCTACTGCCACCGAATGAGTATGAGGATAGAACACGCTTTGAGAAACAACTTCGCTCTGCTCTGACCCGCTTTGAAACACCCAGAGGTGGATTGAAGGTGAAGCTAGAGCAGTTTGACTGTCAACCTGAAGGAGCGGGGATTGCCATTCGCTATGCCAATAGTTATAAAGACAAGTTCTCAACTCAGCGAATCGTGATCGCCATGTTGGGACATCGCAATGCTAGCGTGATTGCCTTTGAACATGGAGCCTTGTCTGTCTTCAAATCCTCCAACTTAGGCTTCATTCGCTGCTTAGAGCAGATTGAGCAACGCAGCAGTGGACAAACTCCTGAACTTCTGCTTTCAGCGATCGTCGAGTGGATTGCCAGTAAGATGCAAAGTGAGGAACCCTTTGTGGAGATCGCCCGCTCCACTCAAGCATCCAATCGAACAGAGGAAGCCAAACATTTGGCAGCGATCGCTCGGCAAGCACGGGCTGATTACATTCGCACTATCACCTCCTGGCTACAAGAAGTGATGCCCAACGGTGCCGATGAGTGGGTATTTGCCGGTGGCACGACCAACCTGATCGCCACGGATTTAGTCAAGCACTTTGGTCAGCATCTTTCCTTTCATGTCGATGTAGAAATACCAGAACCCATTGACGCTGATGGATTGGGGCACCGGCTCTCAGACGTTTGGGCACTGTTTCAGTATTTCTGCTCGATTCACCCACAACTGCAACCTGTTTGATTTGGAGACAACCATGCAACCTACAATTCATATCGTCGATGGCTCTGGGGGTGGGCGCGGCAAATCCTTGTTTACCTGTGCGATGGCGCATTATTGCCAGACTCACAACTACCCGATTCAACTGTTCGATGCGGATGATGCACATAGTTACAACGTCAAAAAGTTCTACAACGATGCTGTTGAACTGGTCTTGAGCGAGATTGAATACCAAGACCTGGACAAAGTGTGGAGCAGCGTGGAGCAACATTTGATTCCCCTGGTTAACCTGCCTGCCGGAGCACATCAGTTTGTCTACGACTGGTTCAAAAGCAACGGGCTGCTGGAACTCAATCTCACAAGTGGTGGTGGCATGAGTTCAGAAGAGGGCGAACCTGTGCGCCTGATCAAATGGTTCCTGTGCAATCCCAGTCAGCAAACATTGGAGCTATTTGAGCGATCGCTGGAGGACTATGCCACATATCCTGAAGGGCGAGTCATCCATATCTTTGTTCGCAACTTACACTTGGCAACAGAGCGGCAATGGCGGGAGTTTGGCAACGTGATTGAAACTCAACAGACAGGGAATGGTAAACCCTGGAAAGCCCTTTTTGCCTCGCCCCATGCCAAAGTGATGGATTTCCCCAAGTTCCCACCTTACGAACGAGACAAGTGGGATAAGTTGGGCTGGACGTTTGCTCAGACTATCGCCGCGTCGGATCACTTCCATCTACTAGAACGGCAGCGTGTTGCCACCTTTCTCAAAGAATTTGCACGAGCGATCGATGCTCTAAACCTGTGGAATGGCACTCTCACCCAAGAAGAAACAGCCAAGCTGACCCAAGCTGCCCAACTTCAGGAGAAAACAAAGACTCGAAAATCGAGTACAAAAAACTCTGCTTCTGATAAATCCGAACAATCCACAAAAACTACGACTGACACATCCAAAACAATCGAAGAAACAAATCAGGAGGTTGCCCATGTCCAATCGTAACGGCACTTCTCCAACCCCTACTGATGAGGACCTGATTTTGGATGACGAAGAGATCGCCCCACCACCGCTACCAAACCGTCCACCATCCTTAAAACTGTCAGCAAGCGCGAAATCTGCCCTGGATTATCTGTTGATCAGTGAACCAGACTATGTGAAGGCAAAGGTGGTTGAAGTGTTGACGCAGTACAACCTCAATTCTGATGATCCAGCCTTTATTCTGATGGCAGCAACTGGACGATTGCAGGCTTTGCTGGAAGAGAAACCCAAAGACATGAACGCGCTGTTTGAGCAGTGGCGAGATGACGTGTATCGCCGAGTGGCAGACTATCGGGAAGGTTTGAAGGAATACGAACGCACGGCATTAGAGGCACAGAAAACCGCGATCGCTCATACAGTTCACACGCTAATTCGCAAAACCGCGATCGACCAGTTCATGCACCAGTTGAGCGCTACTTCAACTATCATTGCGGGTGCCTTGCTGCTGGTTGCTGCCGTGATTGGCGGTGGACTAGGGTTGTCCTATGCTCGGTCACAGCAGGCACAGGTTACTCAAGACCCATCTGGCAAGCGCCAACTCACGCTAGATGAAGCGAATACCTTGAAGTGGGCAACCAGCAGTGAAGGCAAGTTTGCCAGAAATCTGACGATGTGGAACCAGGATTTACTGAAACGCGACTGGCAGGGACGATTGGAGTGCGAGGAACAGGCGAAGAAGTTGGGAGTGGTGCTGAAGCTGGGGGAGAAGAAGGTGCAATCAGGCTTTTGTACTTTGTGGGTACGTCCACGGTAAGGCAGTGTTCCCTAACAAAGTCTTATCTCAAAGAACTATTTGCAATTATGAAGATTTAGGAAGTTGGCTAACATAATGCAGAGGTTGTTGGAGGCGCAGCAAGCAAAGCCAGAAGAGGAGATTAAGGAAATCCGTGAGGATGGCTCACCGTTGGGTAAGCATGGAGAGCGGGGACATATTGAAAAGACTGATTGGAAGGCTTTTCTGATACTTATCGGTTATCTAAAATCTCGAATTCTGAGAGTCCTGAAACTTTTGTAGGCGCTCGATCAAGGATGCACACTTATAGACCATTGCCGCACGACTATCAACATTGAGTTTGATAAAAATCCGACGAAGGTGTGATGCGACAGTCCACTCACTAATATGGATCCGAGTTGCAACTTGCTTATTAGATTGTCCTAAAGCAACGAGAGCTGCGACTTGCAGCTCTCGCGCAGTCAAGAGGTTGATACGATCTGAATCTGAATTTATATCTTCAAGGGTATTTTGTGTGCTTATAATAGCGTAATGATTTCCATCACAGCTAAAGTGCCCTAAAAATGGAAAAGCTATAGTACTATCGATCTGCTGACTAGGCAAATTATCATTATTATCATGTTCTTGAAAGGACACAACAAGAAAAGTAGAATCTTTTATATAGAACCTACTTACAACAGAAAAGCTTGGAAAGGTATTATTATTGCTTTTAGAGGGAGCTAACTCGATTTGCTCAGACATAAAATATTCTCCTAGATAGACAGTCCTTTGAGAAAGGTCTTCCTAAAAACAAGCACTAGTCCTTCCTGGTTTTACTGCCACTTAGTAACAATTCGTACTAGAATCTTTGTAGCGAAACACGAGAATTATTGTGAACCTATACTAAGTACCAAAATCCTTTAACTTTGTTCCAATGAGCAAATTGAAGAGTAGGGTGACCTCCTGATTCTTGAATAGCAGACATCTCAGCTTTATGTATCTGTCTTGAGGATACTTGAGGCTCTGGTAGGGTGAGGGAAAGCAAATGAACGACAGCAAGATTTACTCCTGCCCACACGACCTTAGCGGTGTTAGTCTCTACTAATAACTGACGAAAGTAGTTACGCTCCTCTGCGACCAAATTATCCTGTATTGAAAGAGGTTTGCAAGTAATATCCCATTCTTCAAGATATTTACAGATTTCTGGTGGAGAGTTGATATCCAGATCTTCTGGTGAAAGGCGAGTGAGGAGGATGGCTGATTCCAGGCTTAAAGCCAGGGCAATCGTGTCCCGAAAAGCTAAAGGCAAGAGGTAATCTGTAGTTTGGCTCTGAGCGAATTGCTGATTGAGCAAATGGGAGATCGCTTCCCATCGCCAAAAGATTTCCAGTTTCCTACTTGTGGGTAGCAACGATTCTTGGGGACTATCACCCAACCAGAAGAGATTAAGTTTGGTTAAATCAGTTTCAGAGCGAAACCTTTCCCACTCTCTGAGTGACTGAAGTGTTTCTTCTAAGGCAATACGCTCTTGCTCAGGTGTCCTTTTGAGCGAGATTCCTTGAGGTGTAATAAGTTCTGGTTGCTGTAAATACAAGGTTGGATTGTCGAGGATATTCCAAAGCTCTTGGACAACCCACAAATCCATGACTTCTCCCAGATGTTTAATTAGGGTAACACCATACTGGGAGAATGCCAGGGTGGGATCAATAATGCAATTCTGATGCCGATGCTTATACGGCATCAACTCGACTGATAACTCCATTGGGTTTCCCTTTTGGTATATAGTTTGTGTAGATTCTTAGATTATTTTGTTGCTACAACTTTCTGAATACGAATGAATCCATTCTCAGCCTTGCGATTATCTACCTATAAGGCGAAGTAGCCATTCCAGCAAAGAACGTACCCATAGGAACAACCAACCCAAGCAACCTGAGGCAACAACAGTAGGGAGAAACTCCTTGCCTTGAACTTGAACGGTGACGATCGGCACCTCATTTTGAGGATAAACAATCACTTGAGTGTAACGCCCGTCAGGAAGGCTAATAATATCTCCTTGAAACTGTCCAGCTGTAGTGGAAAAAGCTACATCACTAGTGCGGAACGGTCCTAAATACTCGCCGCTTCGATCTCTAGGGGTTACAAAGATCTGAGCTGCCCGAAAGCCTCTAGAGGCATCCAATCCAAAATTCAACACTACAGATGAGCTTAATGAATCAACCTTAACTCCAGCCCATTTAGAGATAGTAAACAGGCGATTAAACATGCTCCCATCAGGTAACTTACCTTCAACGAGAAAACGAAAAGTATATGTTCCTTCTTTACTGGTGTCTTTGAAGATGTTGGCATAATTGCCATCATTGGCTGAACCATCTTCATGATTGCCATCATCAAAAAGTTGGTTTGAACCATCTGCAAAGATAGATGGCGGTTTGAGAATGGGTAGTTCATTCAGCTCGTTCTGACGTAGCAGCTGCTGAAGCATTGCCAATTTCGGGTGTGCCGGATCTGCTCCACTAGGTTGGACTGGTTTATAGTTTGCACCATTGGTCGCCAAAAACGTACCTAGTCCTTCACCAGGTCGAGCAAGTTCTACCGTGACTTTGGCATCGGTGACAGGGTTTGAACCAGCCCGGATGCGGCAAGTAATTGTCATTACATCTCCGGTGTAATATTCGTTGCGATCAAATTCAATGTCAGCTTTGACGAACAGATCAACAAATGCCAGTAGGTTATCTGCCGAGATTGCTTGAGGTATTCCACCACTGCGATGAACTACACGCCATTCCGTAGCTGGTACGCTGTCTTCACCGCCGTATAGCTGTGCCAAATCGACGGTGACGAATCCATGCTTGGGACAACGCTCCACACCGACATCTAGGGACAGAAACGCGGCTGTATCCCCTTGATTACGTCTGGCCAGCTCGATCGTATCAGTTCGGTTGTTCCACTCAATCGCCAATCCTAAGCGGTTTACCTTCGGCTCCAAGCGTAGGTAAATCTGCTGTCCCAGCGGGCTGCGGTCAGTTGTTAAAGGGGGCATGGGTGCGATCGGTTGAGCTTCTTGAGAAAAGCCAACCATTTGAGCGATTGCTTGCTTAATCAAACCCACATCTGTGACATTACGATAAATTCCCGCTGGTCCAGCACCCGCAGGCAGCGGTAGGTTATTCAATACATCGTCTTGAACAGTGCTTCCTAGCCCAATCGTGTAGATGGATAGACGACTGTTAACATTGGGATAGTCATTACGAGCGACTGAAAAATTTCTGACAAAAGCCGGGGCTGAGGTACTGGGATCTACCCGAGTTGTGCCACTGTTTTCGTAGCCATCCGTGAGCAAAATAATGGTGAATCGTGGGTCATCTGCTACCCCCAGTCCATTGAACAGTTCCATTGCTTTTAGCAATCCATCACTAATAGGGGTACAGCTTCCAGCAGGTCCAAAATCTAAGGTACAAATGTCATTAAATTCATCCCCGAAAATTAAGTCGATACTGCTCAAAGGCAAGATAGGTGTAACCAGAGCATTGAAGGGTGGATTGTGCCAGTTACAGGTGTTATCTTCAAACACCAATACACCGACTTTGTCGGTTGGTGATACATCCTTCCGTAGACCCGCAAACAGTTGAGCCAGAATCCGAGCAGCAGTTTGGGCATTTTCCCATTTACTACCCGACATACTGCCTGAGCGGTCAAGTACGAGCATAAGATGTTGCGTCCGGGGCACGATCACCAAAGCTTGAGGTACACTCGTATTTTCGAGGACACCGACTCCTAGCAGTTCAGGTGCCTCAAATCTCGTAGTCACGAGGATATTAATGGTTTTGTTGCCATATACCCCTGGCGGATTGAAGGGGAAAGTTTGACTAGCGCTGGGAATAGTGGGAAATGCTGTAACGGCAATAGCATCGCCACCGCTAGTTCTGTTCCAGGTGTAGGTAATTGTTGGTATTGGAGCACCAATAACCGTTGGTGCAGCAGCTGTCCCATTAGCTAGGGCAGCAGTCAGGTTGACTGAATTTTTCTCTGGAACGATTGCACCAGGGGTAGGGGCGGTAATGGCAGAAACCGGATCAGACATAATTCGGGTAATTGTAGTTTCAAACAGATTTTGCCCCTGAGTGAATACATATGTTGTACTGACTGGGGGAGGGGAGTTGTTGACAATTTTAACTACCCAGAGATCTCCAGCAACGGCAACGCTAGAACTCAATGTGCAACTCAGTTCTGTGTCCGCACCAACCATGTTTGTACTGGGAACAACCGTTCGATTGGTAAATGAATCATTGTGAATTCCACCAGGTAGTAAATCACGCTGTCTGACTACACCTCCTTCAATCTTGATGAGTGTGATCTGAACATTGTTTCCTGCTGTTGGATACTGAACAGTGAATGTTTTAGGCCCACTCAAATCCAGGCTTAAGTTGACGATCGCGCCTCTTGAATTACTAATCGTAAATGTATTTGAGCTAGTAACTGTAGTTGGGGAAATGGCTGGATTAGGCATTAGAACTTCTCCTTACTGTTATGAAGCTGGAATAATACGCTCGTAATGTGAGAAAATCTGAACAGGAATATTTAAATCTGGGGCAATAGCTTGATAGAAGTTAGTTACAGTGAATGAAGTAGAGTCAGCAATTCTGATGCAAAATATCCAAATTGTGTTGTTAAGGGATATTAAAGCGAATGGAGCTGAATTAGCTCCAGCAGACAGCACCTTGCTCCAACTTCCGTCAGAATTACGTCTCTTGAAGAAAATTTGATCATAATAAAAAGTGTCGATGAAAGGACCAATCGCTGCATGGATCCAAAAAAGCCATAAACCACCATCAGAATCTTCTACTGCTGTTGGTTGTCTACTAACTCTGGATTCATCATCATCAATCAGTGTATCCGGAACTGCCTGAACACTTTCCCATGCACTGCCAGTAAATCGAGAGTAATGAATTAACTTGTCTGAATTTAGCTCATCTGAGTCCCAAAAGACCCACACGTTCCCCCTTGACAAAACTAGTACAAAGGGATTTCTATTGTTTCCCTTTTTAGCGTCATGAGTTGCTGTATGAGTCACAATGCCTGTAAATGGATTTAAACACAATGTGTGAATGTTATTCTGCACATTACAAAAAGCAACCCAAATATTTCCATCCAAGTCACGAGCAGCATGAAACAGTCCATCTCCAGTTTCCTGTGCTGAGATTTGCTGAGGTGTAGCATCTAACCAAGTGGGAGGAGTTGTGTTGTGCTGGTAACGGCGATATTGCCAGAATAATGAATCATCACTGCCACCATCTGGATAGAACACGACTACCAATTCTTTACTAACAACGATAAAAGGAGGAATGTACCTTCCTAAATTATTAGTGCTAGCTACTTTCTGTTCTTCTACAGTACTTAGTTTCTCTAAAGATGCGTGTTTGAGGAATATGCCTTCTGAGGAATCTCTATATGCACCATAAACTACAATCAACTCACCATTTGGAAGTACCGCCGCATGTGGAAAGCGTGAAATTCTTTCACTTGATACTTGAGATGCGCCTGAAAACCCTGCAACTATATTGTGTAAATCAAGCCTTTGTTGGTAGATTTGCCATTGACTACTAGAATCTTTCCCTCCGTAGATTGCTATAATTCCGTTGTTGTTATCGAACAAATAGGAACGTAAACCAATAGCTGGATCATCGGGGATTTCATCTCTTGGACCACGGCTATAAAGCTGAGTAATTGCCTCAACCACTAATTCTCGTTTAATACTGGTACTATTGAGAAATCCAACAGTTGAAGGGCAAGCACCATCGAACCAGACTTGTAATGTAATCTCAAATTTCTGATTAGAGTCAACAGCAGGTGCAAAGAAAGCAACACTTTGGTTAGTACCACAAACGGGAAAATCAGGAATAGTGATGGAGCCTTGAATAGTCCATCGATAATGAACTACAGGTTCACTTGCTGTCGCAGTCTTAACAACGGTTGCTGGTGTCAGTCCATTACTCGCTGTAAGAACAACTGATCCCTTTTCTTGAACTTTTGCCCTTCTGGCTTCTAAGCTTGAGTTTCGTGACAGCGGTGAAAAAGTTGCAAGCAGTCCTAAAACATATTGGAAGGCGTAATTCAGACGGAATTTAAACCGCTCCCAGAATGATTCTCCGAAATCATTGAATGAATTGGATGCAATTCGCAGAAGATTAGCGGAAGCTTCTCCACCAATTGTGAATTCCGCAATTGGGTCACACATTATACGGGTAATGGTGCCGTCAAGAAGATTTTGCAATTGAGTAAATTGATAAGATACAGCGGAGTTATTGGCGATCCTAACTTCCCATTCTTCTACAACTGCTTCACTCGAACTAATTGTGCAACTAAGTTCTGTATTAAAACTCGTTGGGTTAATACTGATAGTGACTGTACGATTAGAGAAAGGTTGACTGGCTGGATTGGGCAGCAAATTCAAAGATATGCTACCTCTGATTAGAGTTATCTGGACAAATGCAGCCTCTGTTGGATATTGAGTGGTGAATGTTTTAGGAGAACTCAAATCCAGACTTAAATTGACGATCACACCTTTTGAATCACTAATCGTAAATGTATTTGATTCAGTAATTGAGGTAGGGGAAATGGCTGGATTAGGCATGGCTACTAGCTCTAATTACAGGGCAGTGACGAGTCGTTTGTAATAAGGATTGATGTTACCGTCGCGATCGCTGGACCAAAAAATCCAGATCGCATTGTTTGGAGCTAATAGGGTGAATGGTCTATTGTCATCTCTGGCAGAGATCGTTAGCTGGCGTGGCTGTCCCCAATTTCCCGTAGCAGGGTTGCGGCGCATGAAGAAAACATCTCGACTACCCACTGCACCTCGTGCCCAAAACAGCCAGATACCACCATCAACATCTTCAACCACGCAGGGTTGAACGTCTCCAGCAATTGTATTGGGAATTGGAGTATTGCTAGGTGGAGCACTTTGCCATGCTCCACCGCTAAAGCGAGCATGATGCACTCCATTGGGCGATCGCCAAAAGATCCACACTTCATTACTAGTAGTGCAGAGAACAAATGGTTCTTGATCGACCGCACCTGAATCCAAGCTATTGGCAATTGGCGCAGCCACAGCTCCCGTGGATGGAGTAAACCGTAGCACTTGGATATTGCCTGTATTGGTAGTAAATGCCGTCCAAATATTGCCAGAGCCATCTCGTGCGGCATGGAAATCAGTCTGAGCTGGTTCTGCCGAAAATTCGACTGCGGGTGTATCGACCCAGGTATTGTTCGTATGGCGACGGCGACGGTACTGCCAGCGGTTGGTTGAGCCAAGATGGTAGAAACAAGTCACTAAATCACCGCTGATAACCATAAAGGGATTGCTTTCGGCAACACCTCCTGTGTTAGCAATGGGTTGCTCTGGCGCTGCATTCAGCCCTGCTAAAGCAGCCCGTTTGAACAAAACGTCTGAAGCAGATGCAACACCAGATTGATAAGCAACCATCAAGTCACCATTGGGCAGCAGTACAGCATGAGATTCGCTCTTTTCTGTAGTGCCAGTAGTAACCTGTTGCGGTGGTGTCACAAAACCTGCCGATACATTATCAAGGTTGAGCCGCGTTGCAAAAATTTGAGTCGTTCCACCAACACGATCTGACTGCCACACGGCTACCAATCCATTGGTGTTATCAAACAAAAAAGCGCGTTTAGTTACGTTAATAGTTGGAGCTGGAGCTGGAGCGATCGCGGCATCGGGTGTACTCGGTAACTCTCCTCGCAGCAGGGCGTTGATTGCCTCCCGGAAGCTGATGGCCGGTCTTCCCTGTCCGCGTCGATATTCGGCAGGGTTAGTGCCGAACAAATCTGAAATTAGTGTTGCTGGTGGCAGGAGCAACCGTTGTTCCCGACGGTCGGTGATATCTCCTGGGGTGATGGTATTAACACCCGTTCGACGGGTAATGGTTGCTAACGTGTAGAAGCTATGTCCAGAAGGAGGGGAGGGTAGACTGGTGCCGTTACCCACCCGGACAACCCACTCTCGCTTCTTACGAGCACAACTTTCAGTCCCCAATCCAGACAGTACCAGGCTGGGGTCTTCATTCGGGGTCACCAGTCGCTCCCACACATCTAGATAGACAACAACCGTTCCATCTGTAGCAGGTGTTGTGAGCGCTTGAATCTGGGAAACTCCCCAGGCGGTTGCCAGACCTGCCGAGCCTGTTTGACTGGGGTGCAACGGTTGAGCAGTAAAGTTGATATCTGCCGTGATGATCACATCCAGTCCATCCACCAAACAACGCCCAACATTCCTGAGTCCATCTGCTGGACCTGTGATACCAGCCCGGATGACAAAGTCATTCGCCAGACTCGTCCCTTCAATCCGAAAGCCATTAGTGCCCTCTGGTACACCGTCCCCAACAAACCATTTCAGGAAGGCGCGTAGCTCAAACTTACGAGCATCCTCCAGTTCGTTCCAATCGGCATCGACTATTGGTACACCTTGTTGCAGACGTACACCAACGTAGCCACGTAGTGCCTCAAATGTATCTCTAGATATAACAGCCATAGGGTTACTCCTGGATTAAAATACCAGCCAAATAGTACGCTCCAGCCTGCTAGCAGGATCTTTAACAATCGCTGGATGGCGAACATAGTTGACTAATACATTGGTGTTATTCAATCTGCCAACAAGTCCAAACTCCCGCACTGTACTTGTTGGTGGGGTTTCACTGGGCCAAAGATGGGAACCTGGTCCCAGAATGGCTCTAATTTGAAGTCGCCGAGTGGGTCCAGCAACAATATCGCCAGTTGTTTCATCCACATAATCAAATTGGAGGGTATTGATTGGTGTTGGGGCAGGTGGGGGACTTGGGAGTGGTACTAATACCGGGGCAGGATCTTCCAAAGCCGTTTGCGTTTCAGTGGCGAGGGGGGTGCCCGTCTGATCCCACTCTGGTCTCCCCCGCCCTACCTGTAAGCCTTGTATGCCAAAGGTGTTGGTGGCATTTCGCATCAGCCCTGCCAAAAGTTGGCGGCAACTTAAGACGATCGCATTTCTTTGCCACCCCCGATCCCAAATCAGATTGCCCTGTGGGTCGTAGAGGCGATCGCGGTACATGCCAGATAAGTGATCCGAGACAGATTCCAGCGGGGGCATAGTCTTCTCCTGTTGCTAATGCCTAGAGGGGCGGAGGGAAATAGGTGCGATTGCGGAGCGTCGTCAAATCGGTGGGGTTGGCAGTGATGTTGCCTGGAGTGTTGGAGCGGAACAGCACCCAATCCGGCAGGGCAACCGTGGCACTGTCTGCTAAGCCGGTGTAATACTCCACAAAGGGGAAGCGATCAACGTAAGCATCCTGGAGATCTCTGCCAGGTGGGTAGACGAACTCGATATCGGTACGGGGAGACAGAATTACCACGGCGCGGGTATTGGCGGGTAAAAAGCGGCGTAGTAGGGGACGCAAGCGTTCTACCCTTTGCTGAGTCAAGGGATTGTTGGGGATAATTGGACTCAAGTAAAGCCCGACGGTGCCGCGAGTGTAATATTCGTCGTCCCGCAGATCTTCCTCCAGCGGCAAACCGACTGGCTTTTGAGGGGTATAGGACAGGAGATCGTCCCATTGGCGGCGACGCGATAATCGTTGAAAGTCCGACAGCGACACACTGGTATGACCGGCAAAGTGTTTTAGAGTACCCGTATCAAAAGAGCGCACGCTACTTGAGCGCCCCAGTCGAAGTGTTTCTACAGTTGGCTTGGTTGCTGGTTTCGCTGCGGTAAGGCGATTGTCAGGTCTAGAGATGGAGCGGGTCGCGATGCGCGAGAGGGGCACACTGCGATCGCTGCGATACAGGAGCCACAATGTGTCATCGGCAAGCCTTATCGGTGCGGGTGCGCGATCAGCTGGAGCACCTGTTGTCACAGGAGTCGGAGTGCCGATGGTGCTAGTGGTTGGGTTAATGGTGACTGACCAGAGATCAGAACTACCGCTGCGATCTGACTGGAAAAACACTTGCAGAGTATTGTCTGGCATACGGAGAACCGATGGTTCGCGATCGGCAAAGCGCCCAGTCGCGGGTGGCGTTGTGACAGCCGTTTCAGGGCTCCAACCAGTACCCGGTGTAAAGACTCGCTGGCGCAACGTCCAGATATCTTCTGGTGTGCCAATGCCCTGCCGCTGAGACCAGAATAACCAGAGGCGATCACTGGCATCCAGAACAGTGCAGGCTTCTCGGTTGCCCCCCAGACTGGTCGTCAATATTTCCATCGCAGACCATGCCGTGCCATTCCAGCGGGAGGAGACGATCTGCCAACTAGAGAAGGGACCCCCCGGTGTACTAGCAAACGTAGACCAAAACAGCCAGACGGCGCCTGTGTTATCGGCGATCGCCTGCAAATCTGCATGACGACCGGGGGCAAGCCCTGTAATTGTAATATCTTCCGAAGGCGACCAATCCACCTCGTCTCCCCAATCTCCTTGTGCCAGAGCATTGCGCTGATCAAAGCCAAGTGCTGTCGCTGCTGTAGAAAGCCCTAGATCCAGTTCCAAGTATTCATCGCCTCCGGTGCCAATAGTGCGGAGCGAAATCACTGATGGATTACTGGCATCAACAGCAGCGTTGACGTTTTGAAGTCGTGCATTCAAGACCCCCACCAGTTGGGTTGCTGTGATGGATTTGAAATTTGGAAAATCCGTCGCAGCAAACTCAATCCCATAAGGCTGTTCCCAGTTACCCCGAAGGACTAGCCGCATCCCCTCTTTTAGCTCAAACGGCTGGCTACGCTGTCCGATTAAATAGGCTGGCTGAGGGTTACGAACGGTGCCCTGCCGACTGAACCTGAGACGAGATTGATCGGTATCGGGCTGCTCAATCCAGGCGATCCAAAGGCTACCGTCAGGCAGTTCTACAACGGTTGGGGCACCCTGGGCCATTGGGGCTTCTACCATCAGGGGATAGGATTCTCCCCAAGTACCACTGCGAAATGTCTTGTAACGGATACGACCCTGGGGCAGAGAGGTCAACTCAATTGACGTTGTAGCAACTCCAGGCTGGGCCGCCCAAGTGGTAACAGGGGCGAGCAGATCGACGGTTTCGTAGAACAGGCGAATTCTAGCCGTGCGATCTTTGAAAGCTGCCAACCGACCTTTGAGTGCGCCTTCCAGGGTGACTAAACTGGTGGCATATTGCTCGACTCGTAGGGACGATTGTGCCCCCAGTAGGTGGGATCGCAGTTCAATGCGATTATCCGCGCGGGCAATGGCACTCACTTCCGACAGCGTTCGGTTCAGTACCGCAACCACTTCGCCCACAGTAGCAGCCTGGATGTCTAAAAAGTCTCCAGGTTGAAAGCGGACAGAGACCGGGACGCGATCGTCTGCTGTCACAGCAAACTCCATCCCCGGTCGTAAGCGAAATGGAGCAGCCTGGGAACTAATGAGCGTGGCAGGGGTACCCGCGACACCTGAAGCAGGATCGGTACCGATGGTCGTGTTGTTTCCAGATCCAAAACCCAAAACAAGAGCGGCATCATCGGTTCCCCGCCAGGTGGTGCCCACTTGCTGGATTGCAAATACATTGAACTGGGGTGGCGAGTTCGAGCGAACGATCGCCTGGGCAAACTCCGCAACCTGGGTATACCAACCCGTGTAGCGAGTCACTAGGTTGCGGAGGTTCGGCACCGTACCTACTGTGCGGTAATAGGAAGGGGCGGCTTTGACCTCGTTGCGTTGAGAAGAAATGGGCTGGGTATTATCGAGATCCCACCCTAACCACTGAGCCAGCAAGGGGAGAAAGTCAGGGCGCACCCGATCCAGGTCGTGTAACTGCGGCAAGCCTTCCGCCAAGCTCCGCATCAAATCCATTGACGATGCGGTGGCAGCAAAGAATCGCCAGAGTTGTCCGCGATCGCGCAAGCCAGGGGGTAAGTCCAGTAACGCTGTTTGAATGGAAGGACTAAGTCGCCCTATTTCGGGAGCTGTTAGCGGCAGGTCGTAGCGCAGGTGAACGGCTGGCAAGAGTTTGTAGAGTCGTTCGGTCAGGTTGTAATCTTGGGTGGCAAAGGCAGAATAGCGAGATTGATCACCGGCATAAAATGCCCCTGTACGATCCTGGGTAAAAAGGGTGTAGTAGTAGGTAGTCAGCGGTTGCAGATCGCGATCGCTGAACTGATTAATCACCGGCCCATAGTAGACACTCTGGTCAGGATTTGGAGCCAACGGGTAGGTGCGCTCCTGGCGCATAATACAGACCTGGGTCAATGGCCCGCTGGTGTCAAACTCTGATGCTGGCGGGTTCTGCCAGCTCAAGTCAATGCGCTGTCCCCGTAAATGCGGTGTTGCCTGAATCCCGGTGATGCTTCTCATCGCACGGTTCCTCCATTAACCACAATCGAAGTGGGGGGAATTGGAGGCGTTCTTAGATTTTGTAGATAGCCCCAGCGCGGTAGTTCATTCGGTTGCAGTTCAATTACGCCATTACTATCAAGAGTGTTGGAGTTGGGAGTCTGGCTGAACTCAGTAATAAATACGGATGCCACCTGAGGCAAGCTTTGGATCACGTCATACAATCGGCTGAGATAAATTTGCTGCCCAAAGTCGATCGCATCAAATGTCAGGTAATTATTTAATGCATCCTCGACTGCACGCTGTACATCGGTTTGCAGAAAGTACGGTTGGGCCTGTACCGTAGCCCGCAGGTAAATATCCGCTGGGGTGGGACCGATAATGTTAAGGCTGGTGGTTGCCATGCGGCGATTCTCAAAAAATGCCAGCAAATCCCGCTTGAGGAATTCAGATGGCTCTGCTACCTGCCCAGCAGGTGCGATGTACATCACTACCTGGTTCCAATTCACGGCGATCGCCCGTGCCTTGCCAACACCAGGAACCTGTAGGGCAAGGTCAGTGTAGTCATCCAACGTGACAGCCCGATCTTGGGTACGGAACAATCGTGGGGCAAATAGACGGGCACGATCCAGATCTTCCCCCTCCATGCCACCCCCCGCTGCCTCTAGGGCGATCGCATCCTTGATCATCGGCAACCTTGCCTGAAACCGAGTCCCCGTTGGCACATTGCCCAGTACACCCCCGCCCACCCGGTAGGTTGCTTGAAGCGTGACCGGATTCGTTGCCGTCCCCTCCAGAGGAATTAACCCATTGGTGCCATCCCCAAAGACAATTACAGCGCTTCCCCCAGCATTGCGCTGCACCATAAAGTGGCGATCGGCAGGGCTGCTGTTAGCAAGGGTATCTACCTCTTGCCAGAAGGTGAGTCCGCCTGGTTCTATCGCTGTTACCTGAATTGACCCTGAAATGATCTGGGGCTTGCTCAAGGAATACATCTGATTAGGACTGCCATTCGATCGCGCCACAACTTCATTCAGTTCGCTCTGACCTTGTATCACCAGCAACGGCGAAAAATATCGCCAATTAGTTGCCGGGTCGGCAGGCGTGAGCTGATTATTCGCAATTTGCAAATCTGTTTCAGTCTCAAAAACGATTTGCTGCCTCGTAGCCAGTTCCACAAAGAACTGTGTTCGGGCAGGAATTGAAATGGGAGTGCGTTCAGTCGCATTCACCGCAATTCGCAACGCAGCGGTTGCAGGGGTTGGGGGACGTAGCTCATATCCAATCAACCGCAGCAGTTGAGTCAGGGCTTCTGGCTCATCGGATGTGGCAGGAAGCAGATTACTAGCAATCCGATTTTGGTAGTACAGCGTGATATCACAGGCATAGGCAAAGAGATCAATCAACAAAACGCCCAAATCGCTTTCGCTGAAGTCTGTCCATTCCGGCAAACTCTCTCTCGCCAAGGCCAGCATGGCTGCGCGCATGGACTCATAGTCGAGATTGGTGTAGTCGATCGTGGGCGGTTTCACAGTAATCTCCTATGGAATCTGCAATTCCAGACGGCGGATGACATCTTGGGGGGCGGCGGTGTATTCCACCACAATGCTGAGTTCGCTTTCAACCGTGCGAATGCGAATCGGAGCAGTGAGCTTGACCTCTGGCATGTACGTGCGGAGGGCTTGCTCAATCTCGTGCTTGATCAGGGCACCCAGGGTTGTGCTGTTTGGAGCTTGCAAGCGGTGGTGTACGCCGCCACCGTAAGTTCGCAACATCACCCGTTCACCCAGACGGGTGCTGAGGAGATGGCGCACATTGTCTTCGATCTTGTCAAAACCTTGCGATCGCTCAATTCCTCCATTCGTGATCCGAAAGGGAAAAGCAAATCCCATTAATGCATGGTTGGGGAAGGCGTTCATTGGATTTCTCCTCGGAGGACGTTGGGAGCAGTCGATGGAGGGTTACCCGGTTGGGGAACAGCTGTCAGAGCAGCTTTTAGGTTTTGTTCAGCAAGTTGAGTAGGAGCCCAATTGGTAAACGCTTGGGCAACACCCCTCTGCCACGTGGAGAGGGACTGGAGCCAGACATTAGTCTCAGAGACCCATTGCCAGAAGGCTGGGTCTAAACTGGGATCGGAATTAGTTTCTGCATGAATCGTTGCAATCCGAAACACCGCTTGTCCAAGGGCACCAAAGTTTGGATCGACATCGGGGCGATCGACATTCGCTCCCGCAATGGGGCGCATTGCCTCTTTGAACTCTGTTTTACAAGTTGCGTTATTAGTTCCTAAACTCATAATTCATCTCTCAAGACGCTATAACCGTTGAGGTGCTAATAAGAACAACAGGGGCACCTAAATTCCCAATCGCTTGATCTGTCATCCGCATAACAGGTGCTACTGGAGAAGCACCTAGCAGGACAGAACTTCCCTTAATCTGAATCGGTCGGCCTCCACTATCTACAGTGGTCATACCAGACATTAGTTCCACTTTTGCACCCTGTCCAGTTTCAATTTTGGTCGCTGTCGCTGTAAGTTCAACTTTGGCTCCCGATTGAGTCTGAAGCTTTGCTCCATTTGCATCAAACGTGAGGCTGTGACTATTCACACCATCATTAATTTTGATGCCATCTTTGTCTAACGTAATTGTGTGACCATTGGCTGATTGAATTTGAATGGCTTTTTCATCTGATTTGTCATTGAAGATAATCAAATGTTCGGATGCCGTTTTAATCACTCGCTTTTCGGGAGGATTCGCCTCTGCCTCTGCAGCCCATTCCCCAGCGACATACTGGATGCCTGTCCAAATTGGTAAACCAGAATCTCCCCCCTCAAATTCGACCCAGACTTTGGCATCTACTTCAGGAATAAAAAAGAACCCGTAGGGCAGAGCAGGACGAGCAACCATCAATTCATCGGGTGGAAAAATGGTAGGGACAGAGACTTGGATCTGCCCCAGATTTTGGTCATCGCGATTATCTTTGACAATGCCTGTATATTTACCAAAGTATTGATCTGACATCATTCCCTCCATTAACGAACGCATCTAAAGTCAGTTTTATAACCACTGCTATCAATCTTGTGGGTCACGTTAGAGACGTACCACTCCCCGTTAAAGCGAGAGTTCGCTCCATCAATCGTGATGTTGGATTTTGCTCTGAGCCAAATATTGCCAAACGTACTGCCACTGGCAGTCATGCCAAGGCGACGAGAGTCCAATGCATCATTGGTACTTTCCAGGTCACCGCGATCGGCGACTACAACACCAGAAACAGCTTGCCTTGCGGTGAGTTGCTGTTGGAGTTCTGGCTTTAGGCTAGCACCCTGCTTGTAAAGCGCACGAATTCTTTCCAGATCGCTCTGACTTGCCTGTGCTAAAAGTCGATCATCAAGAGACCACAAAACTTCTTCTGTCGGCAGTGGTTCCTGACTCTCAACAGCATTCCCCTGTTGATCAATATCATTAATTTCCCTCTGGCGATCGATGTAGCTACTATCAAAGCTGGGTGAAAAACTAATCAGATTGCTATTAGGTCCTTGACGGTACCTTAAAACTAGTTGATCAGGGCGATTTAATTGCATAATCTGGCGATCGGGAATGAAATACAAGACCTCCTGACCTTGCTCATTCAGTTCTACAAAACATTTGGCGTGATAGTCTTCTGCTAATTCTTGCAAAAATGCTAAATCAGTTTTGCCATCCTGGTTAAGGGGGCGACTGCGAATTTCTGGATCAGGATTCAGTTGAGCTTCTACTCCAGCAAAGTCATAAGATCTTGCTACTTTCTGAACAATTGCAGTTACGGTTTGGTTGCGCCAGACTTTGCGCTGCTCTTGCAGCCCCATCAGAATGGACTTGTCTTCACCTTTCAAAGTTAGAGTCGGCACACCGTTTTGAGGGTAGCTCAGTTCCACTTTGGTGATCAATGCCCGCAGCATCAAGGCATGTTGGTTAGGTTCTGCGTAGCCCACATCTACAGCAACGTAACTACCCTCAAAGAGGGCATCTGCGTAGATTAGTCGTGGATCAGGGATTGTCAGCGTCACATTATCCGCTTGACGATCGTCCTCTACCACCGTCACAGAACTGACCCAAGAGGCGATATCCACGCCGCTATTAGGTCCATCTAGTGCGACGTTACTTCCACCCATCTTGACTTGATAAAACGGTGTCCGTACTAGCATTAGAACTTCCTTGTCCGTGTAATCCGAGTGGCAGTGCCCGTATCAGGCAAATTCAAACGATCGCCTGCTTTGATATCCAAGGGGTAGACTGCTGGATTGGCATCTAAAATGCGCCACCAGAGGCGGGCATCACCATAAAAGCGATGAGCCAACAGATCGATCGCTTCCCCTTGCATCACCTGATGTTGGCGATCGCTCAGCGCAGATGGCTTAGTGAGCCGTAACGCTACAACCTGGCGATCACGACCATCGGAGGCTCTAACTCGAAAAAGGGGCAAATTTGCAAAGCGAGAATCGGGTTTCACAGGCATAATGATTAACCTCTAGGTGGGGGAGTGGGCGTGTTGCCGTAGGGCGACAGTTCGACAAGTGTGACAGCGACATCTGCTCGTAAAGGCAACAGCTTATCGTTAAACAACAACTCCGTGATGCCAACTTCAGTCACGATGCAATCGATAATGCGAGTTACTTCTGCACTGCCTCGAGTGCTCCCTGTCTGTTGATCAGAACCGAAGCCAAATCCAAATCGACATAGAGGCGGACTGACAAATCGTTCTTGAGCATTTCGCTCATTTGAATACAGTGGGAGAAAGCTAGCCCGCGCATCTTGCCAACGGTCAGTTTGTGGGTAGAGAAACGCTCGATATTTATTGAGTTCGGGGAGAATGCTACCGTCGTTATCACGGTCAATATAGACATTATTGTCGGTATTGCCATAGCGCATAATGCTGCCATCTGAGAGTTTGACTGAACCATCAAACAACCCATCAATTCTCACTGTGAAGCTAATGGTGCGATCGCCCCCCTGACTATACTGTCGCGTCGGCATTAGCAGCCCAGGAGCGTCGATCGTGGCGTAGTTAACGGAACGCTTGTCACTTAATTGAGTCGGGTTATACTGAAACTCGACCAGAATTTCGTCGGGATCAAGTCCGACACTAACGAGAAAGCCTCGAGCTGGAAGTTGTTGTTGTAACATCACAGATTCTCCTCGTGTTCTCTCTGTCAACTATGCGGGTGCTGCACTGCGAACACCCGTGCGGAAATCCCGCTCAGTCCGGAGGGCATCTAATCGTTCCCTCAGACGGTTCACAATCTCATCACTCAAAAGTTGGGCAGCATCCGCTTCCAGACGTTCAGCGTTGATGTTGATCGTGACATTCTCCAGGGTAATCGACTGATCACCACCACCTCCTCCTGTAGAAGCAGCCAGGGGCATGCCCTCAGGTAACCCCGGACGCTGTCCTAGTAAACCGCCTCCTTCAGGAAGGGCGGGACGTCCTCCGCCCTCCGGCAACCTGGGGGGTGCGGCGGTAGCAGCTTCTGCTCGCTCACTGGCACGGCGTTCCTCATCGGCTCGTTCTGCCTCAGCGACAACCGCTTCCTGTTCCGCGATCGCCCCTTCTAATCCTCCCCGAATCTCGCCTGTCTCAAACGCGGCTCCAATATTGATCTCTGGAGTTTCCATCGTTTGCAGTTGCAAGGCCTCTGCATTGACTTCAGAAATCCGATCGATGTAATCGACACCAGGAATATAGGCAATCACTTCATTTGCCAGGTCAATCAGTCCATTGAGTAATCCAATGAAAAAGTTGATAATGCTGGCACCAAATCCAATAAAAATATTAATGATTCCAATAATTGCGTTATAAACCGTTGCAACAATCCAATCCCAAATTTGTCCAATTAAAGTGCCTAAGCCAACAAAGAAATAGCCAATCCGTTGTACTTGAATACTGATGAAGTTAGCTGCTTGTAAGACCGCGAGTTTAATTTCATCCCAATAAGCAATGACCACAATAATGACTCCAATTAACCCGAATAAGACAGCGATAACCGCTAGCCATGGATTGTCTCGCAATGCAGCTTTAACTTCGTCCCAGTAGATGATTAACGCCGCGATCGCTGCAATCAACGCTATCACTGCAATCACTACCAACACGACTGGATTCAACGCCATCACCGCGTTAAATACCCCCTGTGCTGCTGAGGCTAACTGAGTCACGCCAGCCAATGCTTCGATCGTGTCTACTCCCTGAGTGATGGTACCGCCTAAGGCTGAAAAGAGATTCATATAATCTTCTGTGCTTTCTAGCGGGCGATCCCAGGCTTCACCTAATTGGTTAACTGATTCATAGAGCTGAGGAATAGAAGTCAATACATTACCAAGCGATCGTGCCCCTGCCCCTACCATTGATGCCAAGGATTGAGCACCATGAGCAGCGATTTCATCTCCCGCTTGATCCATCGCCTCTGTAACACCTGCTTCAATCTCCTGCTCCAAATTTTGAAGCGCAGGGTCTAAGTTTACTCCTCTAGCAGCATCACCAGCAGCATCTGCCAGTTTGCCACTTGAGCCAAAAATCACCTCCATTGCCGGACTAAAATTTGGGCTATTTCCAGCCTGCTTTGTCGCTTCTTGTGCAATTTTGCCATCGGGACCAAAAATCTCACCCATGGCATTTCTAAAGATCAATTCACCACTTTCATTAAGCTCAGCCCGAATTGCTTGTTCAGAAGCATCAACGAATCTGAAACTGGCAACTGCAGATCGCACTTCCTCTGGAGTAAATCCTTCTCTAGCCAACCGTGTTACAAGATCCTGCATTCGATTCTGAATACTTTGTGGCAAACGTTCACCAAATTCATGGTCAGCAATTCGCCATATGTTTTGAAGTTCCTGTGCACCTTCGCGAGCAGTTCTGATAGCAAGTGCAGCATCTTGTAAAATTTGATCTGAATCAAGTGCCTGACCAATGTTTGCATAGCCAGTCTTAATTTCAGTATGAATTCTTGTGAATAGATCTCTTGCAACAACATCTATATCACGATTAATATCAATGCCTCCTCCTGTGCCAGATGTTATCCTCCCACTTAATCGTTGTTCAAACTGTACAAGGTAACCTTGTATGTGTTGCTGAACCCCGGCTTGTAACTGCTCAATCACGTGCCTATTCAGTAGATCACCTTCACTGCGAAGCCGAACTACTAGTTGATTTACAGCACCTAAACAGTCGGCAACATTATTCATTACTTTGTTGATTTAGTAAATGAGCATAATGAACTCGGTATTCTTGACAGTTGTAAAATCGGCTGTTTTCGGTGTCAAGGATTAATCCGCCACCCAAATCACATACGACATCGACCAAGTTAATACGTAACTGTTTGTACTCTTGATTCTGTGTATTAGACCCAGAAAAACGATATTGAGACTGAGCTATTACTAAAGCATCTTGCTGTGCTTCTGTAAGTACATCCATGTAGGATTCTACTATTTCCTCTCGCATAAAGGGTTGTAATTCTTCTCTAGAAAGATTGATTTCTAGTTTTGCTTTACTAGATAGAAAATATCCTGATGTCCAGCTATTAGATTGATTGCGCTCTGAAAGCAGTCTATACTTCCACTCAACAGGTAAACCACGTGCATGCATTTGGAGAAGAATTTGCTCCATTGGGATACACTCAGCCATAAACGTGTAGATAAAAACATCCCGACTCATCACTCTTGCCTACACCTTAACTACCGTCGTTTAGTCTTCTCTAATTCTTCTCTTTCCCGCTCTAGTTGTTCTGACATCAAGCGGACATAAGCCCAACGCTCATCGGTGGTCAAATCCATGACTTCAGCATGACCCCAATGCAGGTAATAGGCGAGGAAAAACACTTCTTTGGGTAAGCGATCTTCCTGACCTATGAAGGCGATAAAAAATTTGACATATCCAGCGTGGCATCAAACTCACGACCGCAGTTGACGCAGTTGATGTGGCGACGCATTTTAATACCGGGTCCGCCATTATTCAATGCTTTGTCCACAAGAGCGCGATCGGACAGGGTGAGTTGATCGAAAATTGCGGTACCCAATGCCTGAATGCGTTTCTCTGGCATATCTCCCAACACTTTCAAGCAGCGTGCCATCAACGCATTTTTGCCGTGAGAAGCGTTTTGACGAATGGCGGAGGCGGTTTTTTCCTCATCACTGCCAACCGGATAACGAAACACCATACTGGTGTATACTTCACCATCGCGATCGACATAGCCATCTTCCAGTTCCACCACAACATCCTGCGGCAGTTCCCCATCATCTAGTTTCGTCACTTCCAACTCTGTCAGGTCATCACGGAGTACGTTGGCAGTATGGCAGGTGGGGCAGGAATAGTTTCCCTCGATTTCTGAACCAAAGGTGATTTCGCGCAGTTTGATCAGCAAATAGTGGCGATCAGCAGAATAAAGCGATTGCACGATTTTGTTTCCAGGCTTTTCGATCGTGCCAATCTGCACTAAACAACTGGATAGTAATTCAGTGATCATCCGGGCACCGTTATTGCGATTGCTTTTATCTGCCATAATCGCTTCTTCTCGCCCAGTCATTTTACGTAACACTGCAACTTTATGCAGTTGGCCATCCTCATCAATGTGACCAATGGGAAGTTGAAACTCGAATGTTCTAACCAGTGTACTGACCATACTTAATCTCCCTATCAATTTCAATGACTCTTTAAACCACTCGCTCTAGACCGTTATGCTCAATTTCAACCGTTTGCTTGAACAAGTTGGTTGAAGCAGCTTCTAAATCAGCAAACTTGGATGATTTAATCCACCCTTCGTAAAAGGCAAATCGAACCACTTCCTGACTATTTTCCAGCTTAATCACAGCGCCATTGCGACGGACTGAAGACCCGCTACTCGTACCATTGAGTTGAAACATCTCACTAAACCAATCTTTGAATAATTGGTCATATTGGCTGCCATCCATATTGCGCTCAATCACTAACGTGTCGAACTTGACAATTCCGCTGGCAATCTTGCGAACAATGTTGGAACCGCCATCAGACTGCTCAATGGTTTCTGTCATACCTTCGTTCAGTCCCGTCACTTTCGTGACAGGGCAGCGATCTCCGCCAATCTCAACGGCAAACCCGTGGGTGCGGTAGGATTCTTTGAATGATAGTTCTGCCATAACTCAACTCCAAATTGCTTAAATCTAAGGTTCTGATGCTGTAGCACCGCTCTCCTGCTGTCCAACGACGATAATGATCGTCTCTGCTGGCTTCACTGGATAGAAGTAAACTTCCACTTTGAAATTGCCCAGGTTCACCTCTGTCGGTGGGTTATTCTCGGCATCACATTTAACGGTAAACACCTGATCGGGTGGGTCTGAGCCAAATGCCCCCTGCCGCCATAAACCAAGCAAGAAGGGTGTAATCACATTGAATTTGACACTCCGCCGTAATTCTTCACTATGGGGTTCTTGCTGCACAAATCGCAAGCCTTCCCGTAGAGAAGATTTGACGAAGTTAAACAGACGGCGCACGTTGACAAACAGCCAGCGGGTGTCCGTACTCAGTGTGCGGGAAGCATCAATGATGATGCCGGAACCAGGAATTGCTCGAATGCCATTCACCCCACCACTTTTCACTAAATCGGTGTGGTCAGTGTCAGTCATATCAAACTCCACTGCCAATGCATTGCTCAGGCGGGCTTCATCCCCTGCTGGAGCTTTCCAGATGCCTCGCGTATCACTAATCCGGGCATAGGACCCCAGAATGTGACCGACCGGGGGAATCCAGAGCAGTGGATTGTTGCCCGTGGTATCGAGGGGGTTGGCGATCGCAATCCAGGGCGCATACAACGCACCGTATACTTTCCGTCCCCGGAAATTGCTCGCGTGGGCTTTGATGCCATCAAGATTAAAGCCACGGGGAGCCGTACCGACAAACATGGCATCTCCACGACTTTCGCAGTAGCTCAAGCAAGCGGTGGTTACACCTATTGCAGTGGTTTCGGGGCAGGCTAACAGTTGGATAGCAAGGGGGTTGAAAGCATACAGTCCGGTTCGTTGGGCTGGATCACCGATGTAGTTGGTATCAACTGGAGCATTGCCATTATTACCGCCTGCCAGGGAAAATGTGCCAGTCAGTGGCGCATTTAATCCCGCTGCCGAGGCGCTGTTTTGATTGGTGACGGTAATATAGCGCGAGCCGCGATCAGGATCATTGATCACTGAGTCCACGGAGTAGTCAAGGGCGGGCTGCATACTCAGTGATTCAAACTGCTCCACCGTTAAACCCCGGTAGTTCACAAAGACATCAAACTCCACCGATTGGATGCGGGCAAAATTGGCAGGTAGGGTCAGTCCCCCTGTCCAGGTAATCAACTTGGATGATTCTGCCACGGAATCCACAGTGCGGTATTGCCGGATTCCAGCAACTGGGGTATTGCCTGCCAAGCCCAGGGCGGTGGTTGCATCTGTTGCCCCAGCAGTCACGGCAAGAGTAGATGTGGCCCCATAGGTGTTAGATATTAAGACCAGACGGTTGCTGAGGTTCAGGGCAGCGGTAAATCCCTGCGCCTGACGATTGATGGCAGCAACCACTTCTGAGGAGGTCACTGCCCCCACTCCACCGACAAAGTCACTGGCAGTAAATCGAATCGGCGCTGCCGTTCCTCCATTCACACTGACATTAATACTCGCTCCATCAGTGAGGCTAGGGAGGATCGCATTCGACGCAATTACATGTCCCCGTGTCTCCAACTGAATTGCCGATCCTGGTAAGAAGCCACCCGTATTTTGTACAACTGCTAGTGTGGTGTTGGTCGGTAGCGCGGCATTGCTGTTGGCGGTTGTTGCAGTAAATCCTAGAGGCGTTGCTGCTGCTCCAGTGATTTCCAATCGAGAGAGTACACCAGCACTCGGGCTTGCCACAATCAGTTGACGGTTAGGCGTAACCACAACTTTTACAGCAGCAGTTTGCCGTCGAATTGCCGCCGCAACTTCTGCTGCCGATGCGGTGGCAATATTGACAAAGTCTGTCGTGTTAAAGGTAATGGTGATGGCAGGTGTTGCGCCATTCACGGTGATTTCTAACTGTTGACCCGCAATGAGGGCAAAGGGTTCGGCAGTGCTGCCAATAATTTGAGCCGGAATTGCCGCAGCACCGCGTGCATGATCGGAGATCGTCACTGAGAGATCATTACCCCAGCTACCTGGGTCTTCCCGTCCTCTGATTCCTGCTGCTATCCGTAAGGTTGCTTGAGGGGTTGAGGCGCGATCGTTTAAGACTCGATTAGCAGCTCCACTGCCACTTCCCACAATCCGGACGACATAGGCTGTACTGCCGCCGTTGTCAAAAAAGCCCCGAATGGTATGGGCACCGTAAAGGGGGTTGCCGCTGGAATCAACGGTATAGCTGCCAAAGTTGGTGACAAAATCGGTGAACCCTCGCACCACAATAGGGAGATTGGGCACGCCCCGCTGACTCCGCACTAAAAATCCAGTTACCGAAGTTGGAGCCGCGACGATCGTGGGCGCTGCCCGACCATCCACTTCAAGCACATTCAGCCCAATGTTAAATGCCATTTTGTTCTCTCCTTATCCTTCGTTCGCAGAGGCACCACTAGATTGCTGACCGACCACGATAATGATCGTTTCTGCAGGTTTGACTGGATATAAGTAGACCTCTAGCCTGAAATTACCCAGATTCACCTCATCGGGTGGGTTGTTTTCACCATCACATTTGACACTGAAGACCTGATCGGGTGGATCGGAACCAAATGCCCCTTGCCGCCATAACCCCAAAAGGAAAGGCGTTACCACGTTGAATTTCACCTGGCGGCGTAACTCCTCGCTATGAGGTTCCTGCCGGACAAAGCGCAGTCCGTCGCGTAGAGAAGATTTCACAAAGTTGAACAGCAAGCGCACGTTCACGAACCACCAGCGGGTATCGGTACTCAAGGTGCGCGAGGCAGCCACAATAATTCCGACGCCAGGTAAGCGGCGAATTCCATTCACAAAGGCAGTTTTCACCAAAGCAGTATGTTCGGTATCGGTAAATGTAGCAGACACATCCAACGCCCCCCGAACCTGTGCTGCATTTCCTGCTGGGGCTTTCCAGATGCCGCGCTCTTGTTCTGTCCGAGCATAAACCCCCATTACATGCCCATCCGGCGGAATAAAGCGAGCTGGAGCGGGTCCTACCCCGATCGGGTCGTTCACCCGAATCCAACCAGCATAGAGTGCACCATAGACCTTATTTGCCTGGAACTGAGACCCATATTGGGTAATGGTGTTGACGTAATCACTTTCTAGCTGAATGTAGTTACTCAAGGCACGGGGGATGACACCAGTAGGAGAACCGCGATCGGGAGCCGAGCCAACAACCGTACAATCGCCCCGTCCAGCACAATAGTCCAATGCCGCTCGCACTGCACTATTACGTCCGGTGGCAGGCAGAGAATGTGCATCTGGAATGGCTACTAGCTGTACCTGCACTGTATCGAACGCGTATAGACCCGTTTTTTGAGCAGGGTTTCCGATATAGTCGGGTGCCGTTGGAGCCGTGTCTGTTCCCCCAGTCAGCGCTTGATTGGAGACAACCGCTGGATTTTCAACATTAGCAGCAGTGCTGCCGCTAAGGTCGGTTACAACGATATAGCGTGAACCGCTGAAGGGGTGATTAATCCGATTCACGACATAATTGGTAGCATCGGTTGCCATGCTCAACCCCGTCCAGGTTTCCACCTCTGTAAAGTCACTAGTGGGTGTGTCTTGATAACGAATAACTAGACGAAATTCCGTAGCGGTCTCTGCACGCACATCCACCCGCAGGCTATTGCCCCAAGCTCCTGGCATGACTTGTCCTAACGCACCAGCGGTTACTCGTAACGTTGGTGCAGGGGTCGGTTGAATGTTGTTTAAGGTGACCAATGCAGCAACACTTCCCGCTCCAACAATTCGGTTGATATATGCCTCCCTACCGCCATTCAGGAAAAAACCTTCCACGGCATAGGCAAGATAGCTATCACTCCGATAGTTGCCAAAGCGATTCTGAAACTGTTGCATGCTTGTAACACGCACTGCCTGATTAGGTACCCCTCTTTCTGCCAGCCCCAAAAATGCTGCGACGGAGGTCGGTGCTGCTTGAATAGACGGACTGGCACGACCATCAACCTCAATGACATTAACTCCAACCTCAAGCGCCATAGTTCTTTCTCCTTGACTTAATGGATTCTGACGTTCCTCGCATCTCTAAAACCGCAATACAATTTCTTCCTGATCAACAGGGGCATCAATACGAGCGGCTTCAATATTGGTTCGCTGTATCCACGGCACTTCCTGTCGGACAGCAGTTTCCAGTCGTGTGCCGATCCGCACATAGAGCGGTGCTAGCAACCCTAATCGCCGATCATCCAGCGGCGCAGGCTGAGGCAGCAATGAGACGGGTGAAAATAAACCGTTGATGGGTAACCCCCGATCCATCGATAACTGTTGCAGTAGATAGGTATGAATCAGACGTTGTTGATCAGGTTCCGGTGCTACCGCAGTGATTTGATAGTCCACAGTATAGGCACGGGCAGGCGATCTCACACTACAGATGGTGAGATTGCCCCGTTGACGAAAGCTATCGCGCTGCGTGGCACAACCAGTGCGTTCCAAATCCTCCCGTGCATCTTGAGGAGTCAGGATGATCGCCGGATTAACTGATGGTAGGGCAGTAGGTGGATTCTCCAAAATCACGGGCACAATCACAGACACCGTTGCTGTACCAACCACCAAGGAACCAATCACCCCATCTCCGTTGCCAAATTGCAAGGTCGTTGTGCCTGCCCCCGTGTCGTTTTGCACTTGAGTTACTAAGTGAATTTCATCACCCGTACTACTTCCGCGAATCCGAATTTGATTTCCCACCCACAACTGAGGCGTCAATGGCACGACAATTTGTAAGCTACCAGGGCTAGCAGGTTGACTAAGTGGCAGATTGGTCAAACCGGTCAGTTCAACCCGTTGATTGAGCCGTTGAATCAGGGCATCCTCTACATCTACTAACATCTCCTCTCGCACTGCCAGCAATTGAGCAATTTGTAGACTAAAGGCAAAATCAGTAAGTACTCGAAATCGCAGGCGGGTGATAGCGCTACGGCGATCGCTCTGAATACCAATTCGCGTCTGATCCCAAACATCAACCTGATTGATTGGCACCAGCCAACGATGTTCCTCACCGGGAGCATCATTAGCATCGACATAGGAAAACTCCAAGTAAAAAGGCTTAGCGATAGATCCATCCGCTGCCTGACTAGCAAACGTCCAAAATCGTAGTTCCTCAAACGAACTCAAATTGATCGGGCTGACTAGAACAAACTCTGCGAACTGGTTGACAGCAGATGACGCAACTAATTTATTACTAGCGATAGCCTCACCGAAGATGGGTTGAACCACCTCCGAAATCTGTAAGAGAGCAGAATCTGAGGAAGTCCATGCTGTATTCATACCGTGAACCAGAAGATTGGTCACAGGCTTGTCCTGCCACTAAAACCATGCCTTCAGTAATAAGTCTGCTTAACGTCGATTACAAGTCGCTTTTTCTATCTAGCTTGTTCTGATTAGCTCAAATAGTCTAGGCTAATTTACCTACTCCAATCCCACACTTTAATACTGAAGCCTGCAAGTTATGTTCAAATCTATGTTGGCTTGACAGATGGGGTGATTCTGGAGCACAGTCGCAATGATATTTTCTGAGTTAACCCATCTAAACTCATTTCTGTGTATGCAGTTCAGGTTAGTTTTCTAGAAGTGTCTCCAAATCCTCTTTTAAGTTTTTGCAGTAGAATTATCTTATTTCACTCAAACAGTTCCCGATAGTGCTTAGCAAAACGAGAAATATCCTGCCCACTTGCAGGTCTCACGTACGTCGCCTGATTCCGAACTGCCTGAATCTGCTCAGATTCTCGCTCCATCGCTAGGGTAAACTGCTGCTACCCCAACAAATCCCCCACTTCAACCTGCCCTGATCTATCGTGATAAAACACCTCCTCCGCACAACGTTGCACCGCATTCTCGATCTCAGCAAGCATATAGATGCGGTTATTTGAGCAGAAACTTACTTCTCTTCTTCATCCAAACAAAAAAAAAGCCCGACTCTTTTCAAAATCAGGCTTTTGGGTTTCCAAGATTACCAACTATTCATCATCCAAGTCGAGATCATCCTCGTCAGTTTCCTCTAGATCGTCGCCAGCGTCCTCTTCGAGTTCATCGTCAAGATCCAGCTCATCTAGACTGTCAAGCACATCGGGAACATCAGGTTCAGCCAATTTTCTGCCGTTACGACGCTCTAGGCTACGTCGGTTGACTTCAATCAACGCCCGAATCCCCTCATCGGGGTCTTCTGGAATTGCAGCATCAAAGTGAGCCGCAATTTGCGCCATCACTGCCAGGTCAAACTTTAGCGAGTCTGGCTCACCAAATAGTTTGGGAAACACTTTCGTATTCCATGCCTGCCAGTCAAAAGTGCCGTTGTTCTTCTTAACCGCCGCGGAGGTAGCATTGCCCATCACTTCTCGAAAACCGTAATAGGCTGGAATGACAGCACTTTCAGCCCGTAAAGCCACCTTCACTTTGTAAGTCTGGAACAGGGCATTACGGATTGCTTTGGTTGCCACCTTTGGATCACTTAGGTCAAGTGACGGTGCAGGCTTTGCAGTCGTTTTTGCTGGAGCCGTCTTGGTAGCATTACCGTTTCTCGCTTTCGTAGTTGTTGCCATATTGATGAATTCCTCATCTCAACTTCACCCTAACCGCCGCCAGGGGCGGCAGGGGCACTGGTTGTGCCCCCTTTTTTTCACTCTTTTTTCATGCCGCCCAACTCTTACCCACTCGCACATCAACAATGACAGGGATTGGGTCAAGCAATCGCTGCGCTACCTGCTCCATCCACCGATGCACGAGGCGACTAACCTTTGCTGCCATCCCTTCTGGGCATTCCACCAACACTTCATCATGCAACATTCCAACGATGTAAGCCTCAAATGGTAATCGTCCAGTTAGAATTACCAGCGCCAGCTTCGTGATGTCAGCGTTCAATCCCTGCACGGGTTGGTTAATCATCTCGTTTAATCTGGGCTGTTCTCGCCAGCGTCGTCGCCGTCCGGTCATCGTGCGGCATTCTCGTAACTTACTGATATAGACATCGCGCTTCACTTGTTCATGCCACTTTTTAATGCCGGGATACAACTCGAAAAAGCGTTTACAAAAGTGTCGGGCATCTTCCAAGCTCATCGTTACTCCATACTTCACCTGTGCCTGATTTTGCAGCTTGACTGCTCCCATACCGTAAATCAGTCCAAAGTTAATGGCTTTGGCTAAGCGGCGCTCCTCCTCAGTCACTTGTTCTGGTGGCTTTCCGAGAATGAAAGCGGCAGTCAATCGATGCAAGTCTTTTCCCGCTCGATACGCCTGCTGCATCCGGGCATCACCACTGATCTTAGCAACAATTCGTAGCTCAATCTGGTTGAAGTCTGCCTTGACAATGACGTTTCCTGGTTCAGCAACAAAGCAACGACGGATCGCCTCGTTGCAAGGAATGGTTTGCAGAGCAGGACCACGACAACTGGCTCTCCCCGATCGCGCGCCGAGTTGATACCATGTCGGATGCACTCGTCCCGTTGCAGGATGAATATGGCGCAAGAGCGGTTGATAGAAGCTGTCAGATAATTTGCTAAGGTGGCGGTATTGCAGCAGAGTACGAATGGCAGGATGTTTATCGGTGATCGGCAGCAACGTTCGCTGATCGGTTGATTTGACTGAAATGCCAATGGCAGCAAGGGCAGCTTTTACCTGCTTCGGCGAATTGGGATTAATCCCATCACTACAGTCAGGCAATAGGCTAATTTGAAAATCTCCAGGCGATCGCAGTTGTTGATGCAGTTGTTCTAAAGTCTGTGCTAGCTGGGTGTTAAGGGCAGACTGTTGCTCCTTCCACCGATGCTGATCAATCCCCATACCATGAAGTTCCATTTGGGCAAAGGCAACCAGGCATTGAGATTCAAGATGGGCGATCGCTTCTAGCCTCGTCGCTTTCAACCGCCGAACCAGAGCGTCATGCAGTGGTAGCAGAATTGCCGCATCCATCGCCGCATACTGTAGCTGCTTGGGAGTCAGGTTTGATTGCGAAAAATCACTCTGCTGCTGGTCTTTGTCGAGTTCAATCTCCAAAATTTTCTTGACTACCGCCTGTAGCGATGAACGAACTTTAATACCAGCCGTCCACACTTTAAAGGCAAGCTGTGTGTCGAAAAACGAACCGGATGGCGACATTCCAGCCTGCGTGAGAAATTGCCAGTCAAACTTGAAGTGATGTCCTACTTTGAGAGCACCACCCTGCAATAAGTGCTTGAGCAGGCGGTAGTCTTTGACTGCAAACAGGTCAACGATTACAACGGGTTGATTGGATGTCGCCAGTTGCACTAACCGCAGGCGATCTGTGTGCGGATCTCTGCCAGTAGTTTCGGTATCGATCGCCAGAATTTTTGCAGTCAGCAGCGGAGCGATCGCGGCTTCCAGATCAGCATCACTTTGTACATAAGCATAAAAAGGTTTGGCACGAACACCAGGAGATACCTTCTGCTGCGCCCGTTGCGTGTCTTCATAGGTATAAAAATCGGCTGACATGGGGAACCCTTATTTCATCTCCATGTCAGCGGCGGTAGCAGGGAAAGTAACTATTTCTGATTCAAGAGTCCAGTTGTCAACGCACGGCTAGCAGCTTCCGTTCGACTCTTGGCAGACAACTTTTGCATAATGCTGGCAACGTGGCTCTTGACCGTGCCTCGACTGATGAACAGTTTGTTAGCAATTTCACCGTTGGTCAGTCCTTTTGCGACCAGTTCCAGCACATCAACTTCCCGATCGGTTAGCTTCTCAAAAGTCTGGATGGGTTCATCAAACAGGGCTAAAGTCTCTTCAGAACGCGACTCTGGCTCTATTGGCACCTGAGGTTGAGTAGGCTTCAGCACGCAGCTTTGGAGAATGTAGCGAGCGATCGCCGGGTCGATCCAGTGGTTTCCTTCATAAGTTTGCTCCAATGCGGTTCCAATTAGCCCGATCGGATTATCTTTCATGCAATAGGAATCCGCTCCCGCTTCAAAAGCAGAAATCACATGGGCTTCATCTCCGCTGACCGTCAACACCATTACCTTGACTTGAGAATGGTGACGCTTAAGATGCTGGGTCACTTCAATGCCGCTCATTTTTGGTAGACTCAGGTCTACGATCGCAACATCTGGTTGTCGCGTCTTGATCAGCGTAAGTCCTTTCTCGCCAGTCTCTGCATCGCCAATGACTTCAATTTTGGGATTATGTTTGGGAAGCGCTACTGTCAACCCAAACCTGACCAGTTCTTGATCCTCAATCAGAAAAATCCGAATTTTGCTGCCAGCCATAATCTCACCCTCTTTTTGAGTCTGAGTGTGTACTGGTCGATTGCACCCAACGATTAATTCGCAAGACTTCCCGGCGGCAATGCTCTAACAACCGTTCTCCCTCAACAGCCAGAGGATGAGGCTGCTTTGCCAATACTTCCAGTTGCTTTGTCCACTCTATGAGAGATTGATTTCTGACGATAGCACAAGCTCCTCGAAACCGATGGCTACAGTAGGCAACTGCCTGCCAGTTTTGTTGCTTTAGAGCAACCTCTAGAACGGCAAGTTCCCGTCGAGCGATTCTTACAAACTTTTGAACAACTTCTAATACGGCTCTTATGCCATCAAACGTTTCCAGCAAATACGTCACATCCACGGGCACAGGATCAGAGGGTAGCACTCTCAAGTCACGGGGCAGAGACCTCCGCTTAGGCTGGTCAGGCGGTGAATTGTTCCGCAACTGCAAAGTCGATCGTCTGCCCCATTGATTTAGCATTTGGGCAAGTTCTTGTTGAGAAACTGGCTTGCTCAGGTAATCATTCATACCTGCATCCAAGCAACGCTGCCGCTCTTCCACCATTGCATGAGCCGTTAGAGCAATGATGGGCAAACTTGCGTGGGCAGCGTTGCATCGAATCAGACGGGTTGTGCTGTAACCATCCAACTCTGGCATTTGGCAATCCATTAAAACTAGATCAAAAGGCTTCAGTTTCAGCTTTCCCAACGCATCTTTTCCATTGTTGGCAACCTCTGCTCGATGCCCCAAGCGCTGTAGCTGGTGCTGTAAGACATATTGATTCATAGCATTATCTTCAACCAACAGAACGTTTAATGCCTGAAGAACAGATTCCACAGGCACTACAACCCCAACAGGTTCTGACTGTAAATCTGAGGTCCTTACATCAAACCGAGCTGTGAACCAGAATGTTGAGCCTTTTCCAGGTTGACTCTTGAAATCGATCTTTCCACCCATTTGCTCCACGAGTTGTTTAGAGATTGCCAGGCCCAAGCCTGTCCCTTCGTGTTGGCGCGTCGAGGAAGAATTAACTTGTGAGAAAGCCCGGAATAGTCTGGGATAGTTGCTGCGAGCAATGCCAACTCCGGTATCGGTTACTTCAAATCTCAGCAGGGTACTCGTCAGTTCGCAGACCTCTGCCCTAACAGCCAAACTGACCTTTCCTTGCGTTGAAGTAAACTTAATCCCATTGCCAATCAAGTTGAAGAGTATTTGCTTGAGGCGATGGGCATCTCCATACAATCGCTTAGAGACTTTTCCCTCGATCTGAACCGACAGGGTAAGCTGCCTATTTACTGCTTGTAGTTCCATCCCCTGGATGACCTCATTCAAACACTGATTGAGATCAAACCAGTGGCGCTCGAGAACCAGTTTGCCCACTTCTAACTTCGACAGATCCAGGATGTCATTAACGATCTTCAGTAGATGCTGGGCATTGGCATGGATGATTTCGACGAAGCGGCGGTGCTGTGAATTGAGCCTATCTCCTAGCAGCAGTTCTGTACTGCCTAACAATCCATTCATCGGAGTCCGAATCTCATGGCTCATATTCGCTAGAAATTGAGACTTAAAACGAGCTGTTTCCAGCGCCGCCTCTCGTGCCTGTACGAGCTGGTCGATCGGTTGTACTAACAAAAAACTACCGCCAATTTGCCCATCTTGGTACCACGGTTGAATCGTCCATTTCAACCAATGGTTTGAGCCATTATCCAACAGCACGGCTTCTTCAGAACGATGGGTAATCTTGCCGCGAACCGCCTGCTGGTGAACTTCCTTCCAGTGGTGGGGTACGCATAGTTTACTGCCGACAATTCTTTTACCGAGGAGATTGGCTTCTGCCAGCCAGTATTCACTATAAGCAATTATTCGTCCAGCACGATCAAAAATAGCCATTGCAACAGGAGCATGGCGAATCAAAGACTGGAGGCGCTGCCGTTCGTATTGTAAGGCGACAGAGTATCGAAGTTGCCGCCACACGCCAACAGCCGCGACAACGATCAAGCCGCTAATTACAATTACCAGAGTATTGAGCGGCATTAAGCGAGTTTCCACCGTTGACTGTGGAATGACCTGTGCCAATAGCCAGGGGGCTTTCTTCAGCGGTACATAGACGACTGTGTAACCTTGCCAAGTTTCGATGCCTTTTTTGTTAGGCTGCCAACGTTGCAGTAGTCCTTTGGGCGGGGGTTGAGTTGCGCGGATCACTCGCCCCGTTGAGCCAAAGAGAACCGTGCCACCAATTTTTGGCGCATCAATCTGGAATTTTTCAGTAGGAATTCCACCACCTAATACACCCACAACAGTCCCCTCTGCTGCACGTATCGGAGCCGCGATCACAATGGTAGGCTTTTGCGTATTGCGGCTTATAAGAGGATCGCTCACTGTCACATAGCCCCGAATCGCGTGTTGGAAATAGGTACGATCGCGAATTGAAATTTGCAGAAGACCTTCATTGGTAGTAAATATCTTGCGCCCGTTTCTTGATGCGATGAAAAAGCGATCCAACATGCCCATATGCTTTAGTTCGGTTTTCAGGTAAGGCTGTACGGACTGCCAGTTGAAAGAGCGCGTTACGGGGCTGTTAGCGATTGTGGCAACTTCTGTTTTCTTTTCCAGCAGCCACTGATCAATTTGTTGTGCCTGTCTTTCGGCATCTGCTAGAATTTCTTGCTGCACACTGGTGAGTAACAATTTTCTGACCAGCAGATAACTGCTGATGGTAACTACCCCAGCAACGACTGCAACACTCACACTAATGACACCCACTGCCCGCCGTTTACTGAGTTTCTTGAAATTTGGCTTCTTAAACATCGGCACCTCAAGAGCGACTGGGCATTCAAGAGCATTTGAAAGAATAAAAATATTCAGTTTTATCTTTAAGAAGTTTTGTTAAAAAATCTAAAACGCTAATATAGCAAGGCAATGTGAGCAATGGCATCTGGTCAGGAATAAAATCCATCATTAGTTGGATTTACAGACGTTGAGATACAAAACAGTCCACCTGTCAGATGACAAGCTCAAAACTAGCCAATCAGCAGATGACTGAAAAAAGAATGCCAGTCCTCTACTAAGCATGAGGGCTGGCAGTTCGATTATTCCTCGTCTAAATCGTCATCGTCAAAGTCGAAATCATCGTCGTTGATCGCTTCTGCTTCCATATCAAGGATATCTACATCATCGAGTTCATCATCTGGCTCTGCGATCGGTTTAGCACTCTTGAGCTTACGAGTCGTAGCTGGCAATGCCGGAGCGTCAGCCTCACCAGGCAAGGCAGGAAGCGACTGCTGCTCTGTAAAGCCTGCAATATCGTCGTGAATACTCCAAACCAATGCTTTTGTTGTTGACGTGCCTAGAAATAATTGAGACAGGTTGTTTGTTGCTGGAGGCGTAATGTTCTCCGTCTTGCAGCACCAGGACTTGTTGTTGCCCTCGCCCTCCTTCACGGCTTTGAAAGTGACTTCCAACACACCTAGACTACGCCACTTATCACTTTTGCCGGAATACCGCTGTCCGGTGAATTCGGCAAACGTTTTCTCCAGCTTGCGGTAGAACTCTTCACGGGCTGATTTGAAGCTCCAAAGGGCTACATTCTTGAAGCGCACAACAACTGGAGTTGTGTGTAGTGGTTGATTATCTTCATCAAGAAAGACCAGCGCGTGTTCGGAGCAAGCATCCATCGTCTTTTTGTCAAAGGTGTGGCGATACTCATCGTACAGTCCGACTACCGTATTGCCCAGTTCTTCAATGTCAGACTTGTAGCGAATGTACTCTGGCACAAACGCTAGCACCAACATTCGCACTTCAGTGAGGAGTAGTCCTGTTACCTCTTCCGTCAGTTCAACTGTGTGAAGATCCTCCTCGTTCGGCATTGCTTTCCATCCGGCTTTATCAAGCTGGTCAGAGGGAATCAAAATGCCTGCTGGTTTATCGTTAACGACAATTCCGTAAGGCAACTGCGGACGGCGCACCTGGTTATAGTGTTCGTCTAGCAATTCTGGATCAATCTCCAATACAGAAGCTTTCGGTTTGGTGCTTCGAGTTGTTTTTGTCGTCGTAGATTGGGCGGGTCTGGTTTTTGTATTGACCATGCATGGAATTTCAAACTCAGCACGGGAGAGGGGGCGATAGCCACCACGCTCTACTAATTGTTCAGCCTTTGTGGGCAACGACTAATCGGCTCTCGACTGTCACCGGGCGATCGCTCCCCCAAAAGATTTCCAACGGCAAATCAAGGAGAGTTGCATCAATTCGCTTGAGAAATCTCCGAAACTGCTGCGCTCTGGGACAGTTTTTACAGTTCATGGAGTTGCTAACGACACTCACCAACTGTCCACCCGGAGCCAGAAATTCTCTATAAGCATAACGAATATGTGCTAGATCAACTCCACGCTGCTCAAAACTGGCAGAAAAGGGAGGATTCATCAAAATCAGGTCATAGAGTTGAGTGGCTTTGGTATTTAGAAAATCACTGCCCACAACTTTGAAACCTTGCTGGAACAGAAGAGCTTGGAATCGAAAATCAAGTTCAACGACATCAACAACTGCCCCTCGTTGTCGCATTGCCTGAGCCAGGATACCAGAACCAGCACTGGGTTCCAAAGCAGTTATGCCAGATTGAATCGTGACTTGTTCTAGCATCATTTTGGCTAGTTCAGGTGTAGACGGAAACCAACCATATGGAGGACTTTTGAGGATTGAGTCGTAGAGAGATCGCAACACAGGAGAGAACATAGCTATATCGGCACTTCCTCAACGGCTTCTAAATTCTTCAACACGACATTTATTTCATTCGAGCAAGTTACTGAGGCAGAAGGTATTGGAACAATGGGCTGACAACTTTCAGATAGCAAAGAAAATAGCCACCGCTCCGTTTGCTCATGTAATTCAGCATTCCAGTGAAGGACTATTTTCTGAGCCGATTGGTTGGGGTGTAACGCAACAACAATCAGCGTTACGTCGTTGGGGTGCATCTCAAAATGTTTGGTAGTTACCCAGAGTTTGACACGATCGCTCCAAGTTAAATGCGGCTGTCGAATTGCCCATTCGAATAGCTTGGGTTGTCCCTGACGGAATCCCACATTTACCTCTACCCTTACATAGATCTGGCCATCTAACAGAGCCGCGATCGGGTAATTTAGTTGTAATCTCTTGCCCGGACATAACGCATTTGGCAGAGCTGCCTGCACTTCACAAACTAAGTGATGCAGAGCCGGATCAGATTGCAGCAACGGTTCCGCAGGTAAGTTGAGGTGTAATTGTTGTATCACCAGTTGTAAATGGTCTTGTAGGGCTGAAAAAGGTGATGGAAATAAATCATCAAGACCTGAAGGTTGTAGTTTTCGCAGGTCAGAGAGGGTGATCAGCATAGCGAAGAGAGGTTAACAGCTCACTTCTGCGCCGGAGGGCGCGAACAGATAAACCTCAGTTAATATCTGCCATCTGGCTAAAAAAACCTGACCATTTATCAGTGCTGAATGGAAGTTGATGTCTCTGACAATGGGTTGGCAATTTTTCGAGAAGCTTTACACGCAATTCACCACCATGCCTAAACACACCCCCCAATTTTCAGCAATCTCCCCCAACAATTACTTGGCTCCCTTTATCAAAACCTTCCAAGAATACAACAATCCTCAAGGCTGGGCATTCATGGGAGTTTTCCTAATGCTGATGTTGGTGATGATGATTGCGGGAAAAAGCAAAGGCAAAATTACGACGGGGAGAGTGGCACGGATGGCTGAAAAATTAGCTGCCGTTAGAACTGCTTTAAAGCAAATACGAGAACGCAAGCACAATCGGGTCACTCTTTGGTGTGGCAAACCGCGCTACTGGATCAAGGGTTCATTTCGAGCCGTGGGAACTCATCTTCAAACTCTGCTGGGAAACCCTCCAACCATCTTTTTACCCGATGCTCAGCGCAGCCTACTGGTAATCGGAACGCCAGGAAGCGGCAAGACTGCCAGTGTGATTGATTCAGCCCTTGAGAGTGCTTTCGCTCAAGGATTTCCAGTCATTCTCTATGACAAGAAGGGTGATCAGATGCGGCTCCATGCTCCACTTGCCGCCCGCTACGGCTATCAAGTGTGGGTGTTCGCGCCCGGTGAACCCTACAGCGGAGTCCTCAATCCACTCGACTTCATCCGAGATCCTTATGATTCTGTGATGGCAGGCGAGATCGGACAGGTAATCAATCGCAACGCTTCCAGGGGGGGCAAGAGTGATGAGTTCTTTGCGACGGCGGGTGATTTACTGGCAAAAGCCCTGCTGCAACTAGCCAAAGGCACCCAGTATCCTGACATGGCAATGGTTTATGCACTACTGCGTCTGCCGAATTTAGCTCAACGGATTGACTATGCGGTGCAATCCCATCAAATGGATGAGTGGGTTGCTACGTCTTTTAACCAGTTTCTCAGTGCCAAAGATGCGGAGAAAACGATCTCTGGAATTCTAACGACAGCAGCGGCAACCTTCAGCAACTTCATCCAGGCAGACCTGTTACGAACGTTCATTGGGCAATCTGACCTCCCTGCTCAAATTCAAGGCAGGCAAATGATTGTGTTTAAGCTGGATGATGCCCGCCGAAGTGTGGTAGGCCCACTGCTAGCAGCTGCATTGCATTTGACGATCGTGTCAAATCTGTCCAAACCTCGTAAAGATCCCCTAATCATTTCCCTGGATGAATTACCATCGCTGAAACTGGAACGGTTGCCGCAGTGGATTAACGAGTACCGCTCCAACGGTGCTTGTTTCTTGTTGGGCATACAGTCGCTCAATCAACTTTACGAGCAGTATGGAGAGAAATTGGGAGCCGCGATCGCCTTCGCGTGCAGCAGCCATATTCTCTTCAATCCTGGTGATGTCAAAACCGCAGAGGAATACTCTAAACGCTACGGCGAAAAAGAGGTTGTCGTGCGAACCCGCTCTACGAGCCACAGCACAGGACTTCATAGCAGTCGGTCTACGAGTTGGAACGAGTCTCTCCAGAAAATCCCAATCCTTACCCCTGATGAAATTTTGCGCTTTGAGCAAGGGAAATGCGTGATTACGAATCCTGCTTATCGATCGCGTGGTGAGGGTTCCATTCCCTATCTGCTGAAGATTCCGATCGCGCAGGCTGAATTTAATCACCGCACCAAAACTGAGAGCCTGTGGGATAGCCAGGTACAGCCTGCTCTTCAGCGTCGAGTTCGGCTGGCAGATCACCAAGCACTGACCCAGGCACTGTACGAACGTATTGAAGCTGCCGATCGCCTCTTGCCATTACCAGAGAACAACTCCCCATCAGCCAGCGGAGGAGTAGAGCGATCGCCAGATGTATTAGACAACCTGCCTATACGCCAGTACCGACCAGGGTTAAGTTAGGGTGCAATACAGCTCTTACAAAGTTAGCTTTTGAGCATACTTTGCACCCTAAAAACTTTGGCAAATTTTTGAGAATCCCTTCTGTCGAGCCATTGCCGCCATCTGTTGTGTCGTAAAACAAACCACAGAAACCGCTGCCGTCCGGCTCCACGACAAAATTTAGATCATGACGAGATGCCAGAACCACGAGTGGCAACGCCGACATTAGCTGATGTCCTAAGCTGTGCAGTGCTACGAAGACAGCAGGATAATCCCACAACATTTGATATTGAGGAGGAATCGGCTGTCCTTCAAACGCGGCTTTTGCTTCGCTGGCAAACTTCGGTAGATAATTCTGTGCGTCGGCATTGAGCGACAATTTGAGGATCGGAGTACTGTAGCTGACTTCGTAGGGCTTGCGAAAAGCGGTCTCTGTGACAACTTTTACAATTTCCGCTTCTCGGGTTCGCTTGCTGCACGCTGGACAGTGAACCGTATTGGGTAGTGATTCTCGATAGTGAATGCACCTTTTGTTCAAGCAGGTGCGCTCATACTGCCGGGTCATCAGTTGGTAGCCAGTCGTCATCTGGCTCAATGTGCCAAACCCTAACTCCAAAGTGAGGTGGGCAGGTGATGTCTCTAAAGCAGACTGGCTCTCTTGCCCAACTGAGAAATTTAGTGAGATCTGTATTGGCTGGGTCAGTAAACTTTGTGTTTTTGCTTCGTGATGAGTCAGGGCGCTAGTGAATATAGCTCCGTCATCGATGGGCGTGAGGGTCGCCAATCGTTGGGTCAAGTCTAGGGATTCAGATCGATAGGTCAGCATCTGCCCAATTTCGTCCTGCCTGCGGTAAATTGCACCCGGAAACACTTCACGGTATGCAATCTCATCGTTCATCTCTTCCAGTTGTCTACCAGAAATGATATCGATCAGCTTGAAGCTACCTTGACCCACTCCTCCCCGAAAGTTGACATCACTATGAGGAAAACCTTTAGCATAAAGTCCGTTTCTGCCTTTGAGCAGGTGTCCTTGAGCCGTCAGCAATTTGGCAACCTTCACCGCTTCAGTGCCGAAATAAGGCTTCAGTTGATTCGTTTGAATTCCTGTTTCAACGGCGGCACAGAGCAAGTGTTTGGCAAGTAAGATTGGGTAGTTAGGGTTAAAACTGATGGATTCGGATGCTGCGAATAGACGATCGCGCTCTGTAAAATGAACATCCACCAGACTTTGAGCGATCGGGATGTAGATTGCCAATCCTCTATTCCTCCGTCCTGCCCGACCAATTCGCTGCCAGAAACTCATCAGGCTACCAGGAAAACCACGCACGATCGCACAGTCCAGCACAGGTAAATCAATTCCAGCTTCCAGTGCTTCAGTGCAAATAATCCAGGTAATTTGACTCGTCTCAAGCTGCTGAATAATTTCCGCCCGACGCTCATCGCTGAGAGAGCCATAAAAAACCGCAACTTTTCTAGCAAATTGGTCACAGTGTTGTAATTGGCATTCCTGTTTGACTAACTCTGCCAATGTTTTCGTCACTTCTCTAGCATTACAAAAGGTGATGCCTCGTAATCCCTGACGCATCAGAAAAACCATCAGCTTTGCCGTTTCAGCATTCGCGTTGTAAGTCGGTTGAGTGACTATCAATTGCTTCTCTGGTGTAGAAGCACCGCTAGTTTTGATCCAAGTTAGCCGTTTGGGATCAGTTTGTTGCCTATGCCCTGATAGCCTGCGGGCAAGTTGAGTCGGATTACCACAGGTGGCAGAGAGAAAGATGAATTGCAGATCGTTAGAATTCCCGCCGTGGCGATCGACTGCCAGTTTCAGTCGTCGCAAGAGCAACGCCATATTTGCCCCATACACTCCGTTAAAACTGTGCATCTCGTCTACCAGAATGTAGCGAAGCCGAGAAAGAAAGTGCTGCCATCCCTGCGATCGCCAGACAGTGCGAAGCTGGTAATGCAGCAATTCTGGCGTGAGCGCGATAATGTGCGGATAAGCATTGAGCAAAACTTCCCGCTCAGCCTTGCTGGTGTCTCCAGTCATCTTGGCAAATACGGGACGCTGATTGTCAGGCATCTGCTCCAGCAAAGCATTCAGCTTCGTATTCTGATCACTTGCCAAGGCTTTTAGTCCGTAAAACGACAGGCAGCGATCGCCCCTTGCCATGCATCCTTCCAAAATCCCCACGTAGGCAGCCCAGGTTTTACCTGATGCAGTCGGAGGAGTGAGAACCACATCTTTACCTGCCCGAATCGCTTTTAGTGCCATGCGCTGATGGGAGTAAAGTGTTTCAATTCCCTGTGCCTGGAGTGCTTGCCTCAATACGGTTGGCAGCGACTTGGGTAATGGATGCACCTCTGCGGATTGAGCCGCGATCGTTTCTTGCCACAGCAATTGATCACCTAGAAACTGAAAAATGTCTCCATCGTCCAAAATCTCAGGTTCTGATTGTTCTGGCTCAGTGGCAGTTGCCGCAGGAGCCCATAGTTCCTGTAATAATGCAGCATAATTCGGTGATGGCATAACCCCTTCCTCAAAAACTTATAAAAAATCCCCAGAAGGGGGAAAAAGGAAAGGAGAAATTACGGAAGAATGTGCAATTGTTTGGGGCGATGTATTCGATCGTCGTGGCGCTGACTCAGTTACAGGAATTGGTGGATGATACCTGTTTGGCGGTGGGGAGTGAGGCGTATGCGACGGCGTTGCAGATGTATAACTATGCTAGGGCGCGTGGACAGGGTGGAGGCTTGAATGCAGTCGTGGGTGAAATGAGGCAACGGTTTGCCCGCAAACCCCGAAAGGCGAAGGCTCAGGAGGGAACGGTGAAAGTTGAAGGGACAACGGCATAGTAAAAAGCCTGACCATTTGACCTCTGAGACTGACGGTTGAAGCTCAGAACTCGAAAGATGGAGCAAAAAGCTCGACGTTCCGGGTTCTGAGCTTTAATTCTGGAGCAAAAAGGCTGATGTCCCGAGGTCAAAGGTTGGAATTCCAAGTTTTGAGGTCGAAGTTTCAAGTAAAAAGGTTGGAATTCCGAATTCTGGGGTTGAAAGGTGAGGTTCAGAGGGAGATCGCAAATAATTTCCTGTAGAAAGTATTATGGTTTTGGGCGATATTCGACGTTTTGAGCTAAAAGTATTTATCCTTGAAGAGACTCATCTCTCCTTGAACTTTGTCCTCTGCACTTGAGGATCTACCTTTGCAATGGAACCAATCACCTGGGCATTTATTCTAACCAGTATTCTCGGCGGAATCATTGGTAATCGAGCTGATGCAGGTTTCGTGGGTGCATGGGGAACCGGTACAAAAGCTTTAGCATCTCGTATTGGGCAGGGAGATCAGTATGTCAACGATGAATTAGAGAAGGCAGTACGTCGATCGTTCTTAAGAGCATTGCAAACGATAGCAAGTGATAGCCTGGAACAGTTAACGGGGGGATTCCAGAAGTACCGAGGGATTTATGTATGTAGTCAAGAAAATAGACAGGACGTAACTTGGCTAGACCAGTATCTCAAGAAAGTAGAGAAGCAGATTACTCAAATAGGAAATGATAATCTAATAACAGTTCCTCTAGAGTCAGTACAGCAAATTGAGTTGTTGGTAACTCCAGATGGAATATTAAATGAAACTTTAGTTGAGAAAGCGAAGCAACAGCTAATAGATTCAGCAGCACAGGAGCCAGGAACTCCAGAACTCTATCGAAGGATAGCTGAGGAAAGCTTATTCGAGCGACTCTGCCTATTTTTTACTTACGAGATTAAAAATAACTCTGCGGTTCGTGACATTTTCCAGACTCAACTTCTAGCTAAGGTTAATCAAATTCTTGAAGGGCAAGCCTTGACGCTGGAGAGTATGCAATTAGCATTGAAAGACATTACAAGCTCACTACCACATTTACTAAATAAGCTAGATTCTTTAGAAATTGCAGTTCAACAACTTGGATATAATCAAGAACAACAATTTTCCGAACTTACTTCAATTCTGTTGAATAATGCTACCACTCTGGAAGATGTTAAAGCTTTATTACTTGAAAATCGCCAAATCCATGCTGATCTTGAAAAGTTACAGCAAGAGGCAAGATTCATATTAGGTGACATTCGTGCAGATATTGGAGGTTTAACGCTTAGTCGCAATAATATAGTTGCTGAAGCATTGGAAAAACTATCGAGTACTTCGCTTTTAGAGATAGGAGGTGCTCCTGGAGTTGGTAAGTCAGCAATATTGAAAGTTCTTGTTGAGCATCAGAAAAGCGAAAGATCTGTCATAGTTTTCTCAGGAGATCGCATCACTGGCACAGGTTGGAATGGTTATGCCAGCTATCTACAACTCACTCAACCACTAGATAAATTGTTGCTGGCACTAAGCAATGGTGCTCAAACCACGATTTTTATCGATGGGATCGATCGCATCAATGAACAGGGAAAGCGTACTGTTATCAATGACTTGTTTCGCACTTTAGCGGAGCTTTCCGGTGATGAAAATGATTCTCCACGCTGGGTAGTTGTATATTCAGCACGGGAGGAAAACATCCAAGATGTTTATCGGTGGCTAAATTGGCAATTATTAGGAAAGCCAATAACGCTGCGAGTGTCTGAATTGACTCTAGATGAACTTCAACGAGTTGCTGAACATAGTCCTCGCCTTAGACCACTGTTGTATCTTGAGCAACTATCTCCTGTACTGAAGACCCCATTAATGCTGAGCTTGTTAGAAGATGTGCGAATGCTGCCAAACTCAGGAGAACTACCACCCCTTGCTACAGAAATAGAAATCAGTAAGGTTTGGTGGGAAAGAATGGTAGGAGATGAAGGCTCTGTTACTGGTCGTGACAGGAAGAGTTCTCTCTTAAAAGTAGGAAGGCGAGTTGTTCGATCTCCTGGAAAGCTTTTTCCTACTGAGGACGATGCTTCTCCTGAATCGATTGTCTCTCTCAAGTCAGATCGAATTCTCTCACAAGATCCTGAACGGGAATTGTACCGCTTTAGTCATGATCTGCTAGAGGACTGGGTAATGTACCGTGTACTAGACCAGCACCGAGAAGAACTACCTGTCTACTTACGAGAAATAGGTGAACCATTTGGTTTATATAGAGCAGTTCAACTGCTAGGAATAGCTTTACTAGAAAACTCTGAAACAGCAGATCCTTGGATTGAACTACTAGAAAAGATCGAAGGAGCTTCGGAACTCTCAGTTAGATGGCGGCAAGCTTTATTAACTGCTCCTTTAGTGTCCCCACGCTCCGATGAATTACTCAATAAAGCTAAACCATTGCTCATGGCTGATAATGCACGACGACTTATTGAGCTACTTATTGCAGTACGAACATTAGAAGTTATGCCAGATTTCTCTCTGCTAAACCTATTTATGGAAGAAGAAATAAAGGTTAGTGATCGATTAATGCCGATTCTAATGAGTAATCCAATTCCAAGATGGTCTGTTTGGCAACCATTCATGGGTTGGTTATTAAAACATATTCATCACTTACCTATTAATACTCGTTCGGAGGTTATCAAGTTAATGGAAATTTGGCAAGTCAAATCCCAAGTGGGTTCAATCTATCGAAAGGAAATAGGTGAAATAGCTATGATATGGCTTCACGAATCTGAAGCAGGAGAAAATTGATAATGCCTAGATTTGATCCATATGAGAAACAATTACATAAAATCATTGTTCATTCAGCAGATGTTTTACCAGAGCAAGTCAAGGTTTATCTGAAGAAGCTTGCTCGATCTAGAAATGATGATATAAAGAAAAACTTAATTTCTCAAATTCAGGATTTTAAGCCTCTTGTTGATTCAGTTCCAAAGGAGTACGTTGATTTTGTACTTGATCTACTGATTAAAAAGCCTATTCGCTTAGAAGATTTACCTAATTATCCTAGAAGAAGAACTATCCCATCATCAGATGATGTATGGCGGCGAGAATACAGTATAAATGATACTTTTTCCTTCTTGCCACCTGCTCCTATTCAGGGACCTTTTTTCTATCTTTTACTAATTGACGAAGATGAAGGTTTACGATTAATTCGCTCTCTTACTAATGTCGCAACTGATAAGTGGTGTGAGTATCAGGGGCAAAAAGAGTTTGACCGTCCTGGGTTAACTCCTTTACCAGTCAAAATCAACTTTCCGTATGGCTCTCAGAAATTTTGGGGTAATACTCAGGTTTACTGTTGGTTTAGAGGTACAACAGTCGGTCCGTACGCAGTTATGTCTGCTCTAATGGCATTAGAAGAGTGGATGGAGCGGCAAATTGAATCAGGTGAAGATGTGGAAACCCTCTTCCGTAAAGTCTTAGCAGAGAGCAGTTCTGTCGCAGTGTTGGGTATCTGCGTCAGCATGGCGCTTGCTTATCCCGAAAAGTGTTTGAAAGCAGTTCTACCAATTGTTAGTTCCCCCTATATTTGGGAAATGGATCTTGCTCGTCTGGTGCATGATGGTAGCAATTCATGGAGAACTTTGAAAGAATGGGAATGGGATAGTAGTAAGAAGCTATATTATGATGTTATTGAAAGACGGAATGAAAGACCACAACGTTCACGTGAAATTAGGCATTTAGCAATGTATTACGTTTTATCAGATGATGAATCCTTAAGGATTCCATTTGAGAACGCAGTTGCACAATTTGCAGAAAACCTTCCCTTTTGGTATCAAGAAGAAGCAGAAGACCCAAATGCTTTAGCTCCGCTTCTGGATAAGATGGAGAATTATCAGGTTTTTGGTAAAAGAGAGAATTATCGACAGCAGAGAGTTGGTCAACATTGGCAGATTTGGGTTGAACGCCCTCAAGAAATTAAGCAACGAAACGAGGATCTTCTTGCTTCTAACTCCGACTGGGAAAGTTGGTTAGAAGTTTACCTGTGGGCAGAACAGACTATTAAAGATGCTAGCCCCCAAGAAAGAATGACCTTAGAGCAAGCTGTAGTTGCAGCTAAGGAACTTCAAACATCTGAAGATTTCATTGAAACAGATGGAGAGGATATTTGTAGCTTTACTCGTCCTCAAGCAATTGTTGGTGTTGCAACAGCAATTCTCGCTGTAGATTTTAAGTGGGCAAAAGCAAACAACCATTTAGAATGGAGCCGTATGGTTTTGCTTGCAGCATCTCGTATGGTTGAAACTGACATGTATGCTATTTCACCATCTAGTGTAAGAGTGTATGCTGGTCGTGGCTTGGCTTTACTCGTTGCCCATGGAGTAGCCGATTTTGAAGTGCGGCAACAAATTCTGCTGCTTATCAATGATTCGATGAAGCGACCTCATCCTCTTCAGGAAGTAGTCAAAGCGATATTTTATGGTTTACAAAATGCTTGGAAAATCGATTCAACTCTATGCTGGAATAGTTTAAGTCTTTGTCTTAATTTATCTATAGTTCCTCAAGATCTATACGTTTGGAAAACTATTGGAGAGTTTGGTATTGAGTACGAAAGTTTAGAACCCTGGAAGCAACAAATTTTCAGAATGCATCTAGATAACCTACCGCAAGATTTAATTCCAGATCTTCCTAGGATTCCAGTAGAAGCAGAGACAGCTTTTCTGTATGAGTATGCAACTTGTGCGCTCTATGCCCTTCCTTTAGATGAATTAATGCAAGATTCAACAATCAAAGACAAGCTAGTTCAACTTGGTGATGATTTAATAGCTCGAACAATTACAGACAATTTACCAGTAGAAGGTAAACAATATCAACGCTCTCATAAACCATTCGAGTGGAATACCTTTGTCTTTAATTGGCTGGCTAAATTAGCTAAATCTTTAAGCACTAAAGAAATTCGTAGCCACATTTTGGCACCACTACAAGACAATTGGACTGAGGCTCCAGACTTGGTGGCTAATCTATTAAACGGATATATCAGTCATCAAATTGCTTATGTTGAAGAACCATCTGAGCAAGCTTTGGAAATTTGGAAAGAAGTTTGCACTTGGGTGCTGAATAGCCCGGAAATTTCTAAAAAAGTTAGCCATGACTATCTTGATAATGAAACTGGGGAAATTTTACAGCTAATCATCTTTACCCAGTATGGTAGTTCTCGTATTAAAGATGATTGGCAGCACGCCCACCTTTTTGTTGATGTTTTTGATAAATGGGTTGGTGCAGTTGGTCATAATCCCTATGCTTATACTCATCTTATTATTATGCTCAACGGAATTGGTTGGCAGTTTTCACCAGAACCAACTCTCAGGTGGCTTATTCAATGTGCAAGCAATGCTACTCACGATCTTTGGAGCGAAGAACGCAGAAATGGCAGTAGAACGGCAGAATTATTGAATCGAATTTGGAATAACTTTGAGAAACAGATTCGGAGAGATACTGAAAGCTTGCAACGGTATTCTGGCCTTGTTTATCGTCTGGTGAGTGCAGGTGTGCCCTTAGCAAGCGTTCTTCAGAAGAAGCTGGAAGGTCGAGGATAAGCTTGGTGTGCAAAATAGTAAGCTCAATGCTTCTAGCACATCAGGAGCGATCGCCCTCTAACCCTCACCTTCGATCCTCTGCTCCCGAAATTCCGATCTTTGAACCCCAAACTTCGCCTTTCAATTTCAAAACTCCGACTTCAGAGCTTGGAACTTTGACTTCAGAACTCGGAACTTTGACCCCGAACACCGAACGTCAGCCTTAAAGCTCGGAACTCCGACATCTGAACACGGTACGTCAAGCTTGGAACTCGAAACTCCGAGATCAAAGCTGCAATGGTCAGGTTTGCTATGCAACGCAACTCTTCCAGAAGCTGAAGCTATACGAACAGAAGCTCAACTGTGTAAACCTGTATCAAAAACCACTCGATGCAGGCTCAGCGGTGAGTAACCAACGTTGCTCGTGGAGACGGTGCCATGCCTTACGAACGTGCTGAGGCTTCATAAGTTCTCGATGTCGTGGACTCCAGTCCTGGACTTTGACGATCGCCTTCTCAAAGCTTGCTGCTGTTTGCGGATCTTCCTGAGTAACCCAGTGGGTGATCGCCAGCGTCTCTAACCCATACTGGCGCTCGAAGCCTTCCATCAGATCAGACACCCGACTTAGAACTGTCGGTTCGCTGACTTTTCCTAGAGGAAAATATTTTCTCAACGACAGAATGCAGCATTCAAGCCTTGTAAATTTTTAAGAGTTTAGCTAATTTTTGAAGCAATTTATGCATCCCTCTTTTTTGTTGAGCTAATTGCGAGTTTTCTCAATAGCAGACGAAAATGCAGTACAAATAAATTACTTTTGGGTTCAAAAAATGAGCGAACCGACAGTTAGAACGTCAGTCGTAGCAGAGTTATCAGCCAGATAAGCATGAGCAATTTCTGTTGCGATTGGAAAAAGTCAAACTCTATCTGTCCAGTAATTTGGCTTGCGCTGGAGATGCATAAAGGCAACAATCAAGATGCGATCGCCCCGAATCTGGTAAACGATGCCGTAGGGAAAGCCAACGGTTCGGCAGCGTCTCGTGTTTATGGATAGTTGTGCCCAAGCCTCTGGAAACTTGACAATGCGTTCCAGCGTGCAGCGAAGCTGATCCGTTCCGGATCGCTCTACCTCATCGAGAAAAGCATCGCCTAATTCCTGATTGATCCCATCGTAGTAATCAACCGCTTCTTGCAGTTCTCTCTGAGCATCAGGATGAAAATCGTACCGCATCAGCGATTCCGAGAACGCAGTTCCCGTATAACCTGTTCGCCAGGAATCAGTGTCACTGTTCCTTGCTCCACCGCCTGAACTCGCCGTTCAGCTTCCTCTGCCCAGAGCATATCGACTTCTGCCTGTTGTTGGGCATCCAGGCTTTTCAGAAGATGCTCCGCCAGCATCGCCCTTAAACCAGGTGGGAGCGCCAAAGCAGCACCAAAAATGTCATCGTAGGCAGTATTAACCATACTTATGAAGTTCTGCGTTAGAGGCTATACCCATTTTAAGCGTTTTTTAGAATACAGGCATGTAAACAGTTTCTCCAGCAACAGACATAGCCGCTAAATTACATTTTTAGGGTGCAGCAGTGCTCAGAACCTGGTGATTTTGGTCAGATTATGCACCCTAAATCAAGTCTTGAATAGCCTTGCAACCCCCACCAGTGCTGGCATTATCACGTCAGGATTGGCTCCCTGTTTCAAGTCGCATTCCAACTCGAACAGCGATGTCACTGCTTGAGTCAACGCTATTATCGGCGTTTTGGCAACCTCTTGACGCAGGTAGTAGAGCCGCTTGGGGTTGCCCACTCCGCATAGTTGAGCGATTTCGGTGTCTTTCCGCCGCGTCTGATCGTTGAGGGCACACTTGACCCATAACCAGGTGCGAAACTGAGTCAGAAGAGTTGAGAGAACCACTAGCGGAACCTCAGCTCTCGATCGCAATTCATGCAGTAATTGCAGCGCCAGCGCCACATCCCCTTCTCTCATCGCACTCGCCAGTTGCAAGCTAGTGCTCGTCGTACTGGAGACCAAGCGTTTCACCTCTGCGAGGTTTAGAGATTGACCGTTGGCATACACTTTCAACTTTATCAGTTCAGAATCCATTCGCGCCAAATTATTCCCGATCGCCCTTGCCAGGTATGCAACCACAGGTTGAGCCATTTGCTGCCTCGCTCGATGAGTGATCGCAGCCTCAATCAAATCTGTGCGCCAGGGTGGAATGATCTCAAATTCTTGCAGTTTGCCGTGTTTGAGTAGATGTTTTGCCACTTTCAGGCGCTTATCGATGCTTTTGCCTGTCAATATCAGTGTGGTGCTGATGGGCAAGCTGGGAAGCATTTGCAGGATTTCAAGTTGTTGTTCGCCAAACTGATTGAACTGGCAGTTCTCAACAACAACGACCCGCTTTATGTCAGCTAGAGGTGAAGTGCGGGCAGTTGTGATCGCTTCAGCTAAAGCTTCCGGTGCATAGGTATGGAAATTGAACGCCAACCAGGTTGAATCAAGTTTGGACTTGAAAACTGCAAGCTTTTGCTGAATTGAATACGTGTCTTCGCCAATCAGTAAATATGTGGGCATGGCTGTTGTAGAAGAGAGGGTAGAGAAGAATCCAGCTGCCGGGCAATTCAGTAGCGGTCGCTGTCAGTGACAGAAATCGTTGTTCATCAGAGAACAGCGGTAGCAGTCGCACGAAGCTCTAATTCCACAGGTTTGTTGGGTATGTCAATAGTTTTGTGTCAAAGGTGAAAAGTTAGAGGGGAAATCG
>NZ_JBJPHT010000030.1:0-74865 GCF_052939475.1 Phormidesmis sp. 146-20 | reverse complement strand
ACCGATTTCCCCTCTAACTTTTCACCTTTGACACAAAACTATTGACATACCCTCTATCTGCGATCGCGATCGGGTCAAACAATGCCTGAAAGGGGTGGATGCCGTCCTTCATACCGCGACTCTACCAAACCTCATGTCTCGACCCATAGTCGCCAAAGCTTTGTGGACACTAACATCACGGGGACGCTTAATCTCCTGGAGGAAGCTGTGGCAGCCAATGTACAAGCTTTTATTTTCACTAGCACAACCAGCACCTTTGGTAGCGCGCTCACACCGCCTGCCGATGCGCCTACGGCTTGGATTACCGAGGACGTGATGCCTATTTCCAAAAACATCTATGGCGTGACCAAGACTGCCGCAGAAGATTTGTGCCAACTGTTTTACCGGAATCAACGTCTCCCTTGTCTCGTTCTACGAACCTCGCGGTTTTTTCCAGAAGAAGACGATCACCTAGAAACGCGACTGGCTTACCCGGATAGCAACATCAAGGCAAACGAATTGCTCTATTGCAGAGTAGATCTAGAAGACGTGGCGAGTGCCCATCTCCTTGCCCTTGAGAAAGCTCCAGCGATCGGCTTTGGTCGCTATATTATCAGTGCAACCACCCCTTTTGCCCCGCATGACCTATGGAATTTACGAACGAATGCCCCGATCGTTTGCATCTCTTGTTCCCTGACTTCGTAGAGAATGCTCGCCGCTTCTCGGATGTAGGCTTTCAGTCGGGCTTGTTGGTCGGGAGTCATTGCCTCTACTCCTAAAATGAGAACCCGTTCACTTTATGCCATCCGATTCAGATTTGCACAGTTGGGATGCTCCCGCTGGCACTGGGTCGGCTTATGTAAAATGATTAAGAATACCTGGCGATTGAAATCGCTGCTATCAGAACGAAGTCCACCTCCGTGGACTAACGGTTAAAATTGCCTCTTTAGTGTGCGAAGGCACACTTTGCTCTTGTAGTAGCCCCGACTTTAGTCGGAGGGCATCTATGATTCGTGCAGGAAGTCTAATGTTAAGGGAGTTCAACAAGTTGGGAGGCGTTCACGATGAGAATGACAGAGCAAGAAATCGAGAACATTGACTTTAGCCAGGAACAGACCTCCGATTTTCTGCTGCCGCGTCCTGCGGTGCTCAAAAGCTGCGGCTGGGAGCAGATCCATTTTGAACATCATCACCAACCCCAATTCGATACCCCTGAGCATGAAGCAAACTGGCATGTGATTGCTTACTGTCCGCCGAGCACAATCTCTCTAGATGATGAAATGAGATTGGGAGAGCGATGGCTAGACGGCAAACTGAAACGAGAAGCCCGCTACGACGGAGACATTGCTATCATCCCCGCAGGCATTTCGCAGCGATGTAATTGGAGCATCACCGCCCAGTTTACGATCGTGGCAATCGACCCTGCGCTACTTCACCAAGTGGGTCAAGATTGGGTGAATCCCGATCGCATTGAACTCATTCCCTACTTCATGACTCAGCAAGATGCCCTCATTCAAGGCATTGTTTCTACGTTGAGACAAGAAGTGGAGGAGAGTAAAATCGGAGGGCAGTTGTTGATCGATAGCCTCAGAACCACTTTAGCCATTCATCTGCTGCGGAACTACTGCACAATCCAACCAAAGTTATCGAGTGGTGCGGATGGATTATCGAAACTAAAAGTGCAACAAATCAGGGAATTCATCAATGAGCATCTTCACCAAGACATCAAGCTGATTGAACTGGCAGAAATTGCTCAATTGAGTCCCTACCATTTTTTACGTCTGTTCAAGCAATCCACACATCTCACGCCGCATCAATACATTTTGCAGTGCCGGGTTGAGAAAGCTAAATTCCTACTCCAACACAGTCAACTCAGCATTGCAGAGATTGCGAGTCGAGTCGGCTTTTGCGATCAAAGCCATCTGACCCGATGCTTTAAGCGGAACTTGGGTGTGACTCCAAGACAATTCCAGCAAGCGTGAGCGCAAGAATGTCCCAAAATCCCGCAACTTTTTTCTATCATTCTTAATCGCAAGCTTCCTAAGCTGTTGTCAGTTGCGATTGAAAGTGAGTGCTTGTATGTCTCGATTGAGATTGCCAAAGCAGTGCTATTTTTAGCCAGCGATGAAGCTTCATTTGTGCTGGGAGAAGAACTGGTTGTGGACGGAGGTTGGACTGAATTGGGTAGGAGTTAAGAAGATTGACTGCTAGTTACAGAAGAGGAAATGCAAATGTTAAACGAGATGACTGCTCCACTTTGGGGATTAGTGATTTTTATTCTATGGACTATTGCGATCGCGGTTCTGCTCATCGTCGTGAGAATCCGGCATCTAGCAACGGGTGGCTCGATCAAAGACTTCGCCATCCCAAACGATGAAAGCTTGCTTTGGCGGCTTTACCGGGTACACGCCAACTTAGTCGAGAACTTACCTTTATATCTGGGAGTCGTATTTCTCCTGACTGTTCAAGGAACCTCTGGAACTGGAATCGATATCTTAATCTGGATTTACATTGCATGTCGGATGCTACACTCCGTGATCCACATTGCAGGTCTCGATCCAAGATTGCGGCTTTTGAGCTTAGTGATTCAGTTTAGTTGCTTAATTGCCTTGACGACTTTAGCTGTTTTTTAATTGTGCGTTTGCTTCGCAGTTGCGCTTTGCGCTAACTAAAAAGTTAGCCTGTTGGATCTCAACAGCTTGACTTCTTCAACCCATTCTCTTAGTCTTAGGCTTAAAGCGACCAATCGGTCTTCTATGGGAAAAGGCGAGACAACAAAACTTGATATTCTGCAACAGGCAGCCCCGATCTTCAATCAACAAGGCTATGCGGGGGCTTCGATCGCCGCTATCATGCAAGCCGCAGGATTACAGAAAGGAAGAATCTACAACCACTTTGAGAGTAAGGAGCAATTAGCTCTGGAAACATTCAATTACTCGGTGCAGCCTAGTGTCAACACTATGCAGCGGCATTATAAGGGTCATGATTCTGCACCTAGTCAACTACTTGCCTTTATGACCGTCTTCCAGCAGTTTTTTCGCGATCCTCCCGTTCCTGGTGGCTGTCCGTTACTCAATACAGCGATCGAATCTGATGATGCCTTGCCGGGATTGCGAGAACAGGCAAGTCGAGAAATGAAACACTGGCACAGTTGGATTGTTCGCATCATCCGAAGAGGCATCAAACGCGGTGAAATGAATTCGACCGTCGATGCTAAGGCAGCCGCAACGCTATTGATTATCTGTTTAGAAGGCGGATTGATGTTGAGCAAACTCCATCACGATCCGATTCACTTGCAGCAAGCGATCGCCCACTTACGTTCCCTCTGCTTTGGGGCAATTCATCCCACGACTCAGCAATGCCCCTATTCAGCAACGCCAAAATTGGGTCATGCCGCATCTTGCCTGAACTCAAACAACTTGAGCACTTGAGCAATTGTACTATCTTCGATGACCCCAAAAAATACCCCGTCAACGCACCGGAAAGGCGGAATAATGAGGTTATTCGTGTGCGGCTAACCATATTTCCAAATTGCTGATTTCAGAAAAATCTAGCAACGCTTCACTGAGGTCTTCGAGAACGGGGAGCGGCAGACTGGAAAGGCGCGATCTTGTCTCTTCAGGGAGTTCCTGTCTGAGTCGCCGGGTTAAAAGACGGGTCAATAATGCGATCGTCTGTGTTTCCCGTCCTTCTTCTCGCCCTTGTTCTCGCCCTTGTTCTCGCCCTTGCTCCATCGCTTCCTGCCGTGCCGTCATCTCGATCGCATACCAATCTCGGTAAGCCTTCAAACTACTCTGATAGCTACGTTGCTCATCAGGCGAGAAGTTGGCAATCTCCGTCACCTCAAACAACTCCTCAAACACCTCCTCCTGCAACGATGGCGGCGGTGCATCTAGTTGAGCCAGATGCCGAAATAAAAATAACCACTTATCAAAATGACTTTCCAACTGCTCCAACGGTTTCTTGAACTTCGGTAACTCGATATAAATAAACTTGAGCTTCTCGTAAAACACGCGACAGTGCTGATCCTTCAGTTCCACAATGTGCAGCAACGTCTCTTCATGCTTGTGATCATCAAAGATAAAATCTAGTATGCCGACCGTGTAGACCGAGGTGAGTTCGTAGTTCCATTCGCCTTTTTCCGCTTGTTCTTGAATCGGAAAGCTGGCATAGTAAACGCTGCGGTCTTTGAAGAAATTCTGCTTTGCCTTTTGGATTTCGACGATGAAGCGATCGCCGTTCTGGGCTTCACAATAGATATCAAAGATCGCTTTACGGTCGATCGCTGTGTTGCCTGGCTTCTCTGAATTCTTGAACGTCAGATCGCGAATCTGATGGTATTTAGGCAGCAGCGTATTGAGAAAATCGATCAGCAAGTGCTTGTTTGGCTCCGTACCAAAGACCCGCTTAAAACCAAAGTCGGTGAGTAAGCTGATATATCGGTCTGGTAGAGAAAACACCATAGGACTGAGATAACACGATGGCCCTATTATAGAACCGATCTCAGGTGTGATCGATATCCAGTTTCCACACTGCATCACAACGGCTCAGATCGACAAATCGTTAAATCTGCATCTTTGCAAACGATTTTTCGCAAACAACACGGTACAATTGGGACTTATTTGCATTAAGCGCTTTCTTTCGCGATGACTTCAATTCTACCTAGAGTCTTCAAACCTGCCATTTCGCCTATATTAGGACTCGGTTTAGGTGCGATCGCATTACTCCTCGTTCTAATCTACAGTGTCACTCTTGGTGCAAGAGACATTCCATTAGCGACAATTTTGGGATCATTCACAACATTTGACAATTCATTCGATCATCTGGTGATCCAAACTGTGAGATTACCGCGATCGCTAATCGCAATGTCAGTCGGTGCTGCCCTCGCGGTTTCAGGTGCATTAATGCAAGGCTTAACCCGTAATCCACTTGCGGAAACTGGAATTTTAGGGATTGAAGCAGGCGGAGCATTGGCGGTTGTAATTAGCTTGTTTCTGTTTGGTATTTCCTCGTTAACGGTTTATGCGGGAGTTGCATTTTTGGGAGCCGCGATCGCAGCAATCCTCGTTTATTTTCTCGGTACTCTTGGACGAGGAGGCGCAACTCCGCTCAATTTGACAGTTGCAGGAGCCGCCATATCTGCGTTGATTTCTTCAATCACGACAGCAATTCTAATCGTCAGTCAGCGCACCTTTGAGGAGATTCGCTTTTGGTTGGCAGGATCACTCGCAGGGCGCGATTTTAGCTTGTTCTTGCAGGTCTTACCGTTTCTCGGTGCTGGATTGTTGATTGCATTTTTGCTGGGTCGTCAAATCACAACGATTAGTTTAGGGGAAGATGTTGCAACGAGTTTGGGACAGCAGACTGTTTGGATTAAGATCTTGACGGCAATTAGTATTGTTTTACTTGCAGGAAGTTCGGTTGCGATCGCAGGCCCGATTGGTTTTGTGGGTTTAGTCGTTCCTCATGTGGTGCGATTCTTTATCAAAACAGACTACCGCTGGATTTTGCCCTATTCAGCCGTACTTGGTGCAATTCTGCTTTTAGTATCAGACATTGCAGCGCGCGTGTTATTGAAACCTCAAGAGCTTCCCGTTGGCGTAATGACTGCGATCGTCGGTGCGCCGTTCTTTGTCTATCTTGCAAAATCGAAGGTAAAAAAATGAGCGATTGGCGTTCTCCTATCCTTTCGTTTCGGCTCGATCAAAGAGTCCCTGCGATCGCGGCTTTCTTATTAGCAGTCGGATTTGCGGCGATTGTTCTCAATGTTGGACGAGGGGAATACCCGATCGCAGTTCTAGACATTGTAAAAACATTGTTCGGCGTTAATACAGGCAATCCTGATCATGCGTTTGTGATCCAGACATTACGCCTGCCTCGAACCCTGGTTGCCTTCATGGTGGGCGTTGCACTCTCGATTTCAGGAACTATCTTTCAAGGCTTAACCCGCAATGCACTCGCTGACCCTAGCATTATTGGCATCAATACTGGAGCTAGTCTTGCAGCCGTTTCGGTCATTGTCTTGTTTCCAGAGGCTCCAGTCTACGCGCTACCGTTTTCTGCCTTTGGAGGGGCGGCAGTGATGGCAGCCCTAATCTATGGATTGGCTTGGAATGGAGGCAGTTCACCGATTTTGTTGATTTTGATGGGGATTGGATTGTCTGCGATCGCGAGTGCCTTCACCAGTTTACTGATTACCTTTGGCTCAATTTACGATGTCAGTCAGGCTTTAGTGTGGTTAGCAGGCAGTGTTTACGGTCGGACTTGGGAACAAGTGGTTTCGTTTTTGCCCTGGCTGATTGTACTTGTGCCTGCTGCATTTGGGTTAGCAAGACATCTGAATGTACTGAACTTAGGAGAAGACATGGCGAAAGGATTGGGAAGCCGAGTCGAATGGCAGCGCGGATTGCTTGTAATGGTCGCAGTGGGATTAGCAGGAGCATCAGTTGCAACTGCGGGCACGATCGGCTTTGTGGGTTTGATTGCACCTCATGTAGGACGGCAGATTGTTGGCAATCGACACGAGGGACTGTTGCCGATCTCAGCTTTGATCGGTGGCGTGTTAGTTGTACTCGCCGATTTTGTCGGTCGAACAGTGTTTGCGCCGATTGAGCTTCCCTGTGGAGTCATCACAGCCGCGATCGGTGCGCCGTTCTTTCTCTATTTGCTGATTCGCAATCGTCGATCTTTATATAGCAATCCTAAATGAGTTATGAACAGATTTTTGTCGCTCCGTTCCAGTCCGCTTCGCCCCCTTGTATCGGCTTTAGGAGGACATGACGTTTCTGAAAATTTGGCGCTTCATCACTCTCATTCTCAAAGACAGCAGGTCATAAGCTTTTACCCAATCTTGGTCAAGAGTTTCCCGTTCACGTCAATCTCTTCAGTCGTTTGTTGAAGGGTGCGTTTGCTTAATTCGTTCTGTAGGCTTTCGGGGTCATGCCTGTGAGTTGACGAAACTGTTGACTCAGATGACTATGGCTGCTGAACCCACAGGTCAAAGCAATATCTACGATCGAGTGATCTGTTTGTTTCAACAATTGCTTTGCTCGTTCTATTCTTTGTTGAAGTAAGTATTGATAGGGAGCCATGCCGATCGACTGCTTAAACAAATGGCTGAAGTGAAACTGACTCATCTCCAACAATTGGGCTAAATTGGCAAGTTGAATTTCTTGATGCAAATGGGCATCTACGTACTCTAGCACTTGCAAAAGTTGACGCTGGGGAAGTCCACCGACATAGACGGGAATCTGAGCTTGGGTAGTCGCATACTGTCTAAGTAAATGCACAGCTAGAACATTTGCCAGAGATTCAGCGTACAGCTTGCCACCTAGATTTTCTTGTTGCAGTTCAGTTAGCAGCATCCTGCCGATCGCTTCAATTTGCGGATCGCGAGTCCGAAATTCAAGGCGAAGTTGAAGCTGATCAGAATTACTCGCAAGGGTTTCTCTAGCAACGCGCTCAATGAAACGAGACACAAGGCGAATTTTTAAGTAATGATCTTCTCCCTCCCAGCGATCATAAAACGGGGTCTTTGCAGGCGTAATGGAAATGTCGCCTTTTCCAAACCTCCCCTGACGAGTCTTGTCTCCCCTCGTTTGTAGCAAGTGAACTGGGCGAGCTGAAAGGGACAAACAGATAATATGCTCATGACTAGAATGACACGTTGTCTCACCGTTCGGATACTGATATTGATCAACCGAAATGTTTTCCCACCCCAGATTTTGGCTAGACAAGCGGGGCAAGCAAGGACTTTTAGGGAGCTGAGTAGGGGTTATCTTCATGATGCAAACCCAATTTGCATAGCTTCAATTGTATTCAGTTCTACAAAATTTTCCAGCAATATTCTAAAAATCGATCGCAAGATCCTGATACTGGCACAAGAATCCGATAGTCGGATGGAAAGCGTTTATCTAAACTAAAAAGGTGATGACTTAACTATGAGTCTTGCAAGGAGTTTTCAATGAATTACTGCGACTTTCATAACTTACGACACCAAAAGAGTGTAAAAGCTTTCTCTATTTCCAAGCGTCTGAAAAGAATGATGTTAGCGATCGCTGTCAAATTGAAGTCAGTTCTATCTTTGATTTGGAACCTTGCATCATCATCGAGTGAACCGCAAGTCCGACAGCGCCGCGATCGCTTTGGTCAAACCTACTTTCAGGTGTATGACCCCGCTACTCGTTGCTCTGCCAGTCTTCACTCAGAGCAAGAAGTGCGTCAATGGTTAGAGCAACGATTTTATTGTCGTTAGACAGGTTGTTCGTTCGATTTGAAATCGTGATTGATCAGGAGAAAGTATGGCGCATCTATTACACATTGAAGCTAGAGCAGCTTATCAGCAGGCACTCGCGATCGTGAAACAGGAACCAGAGCGAAGGTTCCTTGAAAAACGCCTGCACGAATTGGGCTGAAAAAGTTTTTTGCGAGGCTGTCGATTTGTCGCTTCACCAAACGACTACTAGATGCAGGCGACAATTTCTGAGCAAATTTTGGAGGCAACCATGAAATTTATCTGTTTGGGATACATGGACGAGACCCAGTGGGTGATCTGTCTGAAGTCGAGCAAACAACACTTGTACTCAAGGGATGAATCACAGGGTAATGGGTAGGTTCGTCAGCTTCAGCTTTGAACCAAGAGATTTGTAGAATCCAACAAAGGAGAGCTATGAAAGTACGTAAAATGTTTGTATTTCCAGCCGCATTGCTTGTAGCATCATTATCTGCAATCATTTGTCAGAAAGCCCTTTCGGAGAAGGCTTACGGCGTTACTTTTTTGAGTGGTAGTGGACCAGTTTTTTCTGACTCTCTGAAACCGGGTAAACGTATTGTGAGGGTTGACATTAGTAATCGCAACAATCTAAATGTCGGATACGATTTAATTGATCAAGGAGACAAAACTGTTGTTGCAAATGGAACAATCAGAGATCAAGGCACTGTATCAAAAACCGCTACTACACTTGCAGGGCGTACATATAAGCTTCGTTTAAGATGCCAAGAACCACGCTGGAATAATACTAAGTGTAGTGCCAGCGGAAACGTAAGTTGGTAAGGACAATCACTGGTCTTTTAATTAGTAGTGGGTAGAATCAACAATTTCGTGAGCGTGCAAATATGCCGATATCATGATTACGGATACTAACCATCTTTACCACAAACTAGAAGACCAGTACCTGCTTAACAAAAATTGAACTCAACTCTTACTTTTGTTGACGTTTTGTAGGGCGTACAACGGTAAGCATGAAATTTGGTAATGCCTTGGTAACCTCGGTCTGCGACCCAAAGCTGTTCAATTTGAGTCGGAAGTTGCGAATCCTTGAATAGTCGGAAGTCATGCTGTCGTCCTTTGCCAAAGGTAGTGCAGACAATCATGCCGCTGAGATAGTCTACGACGACTTGCGCTTTGAGCGTGTGCCAGCGTTGCTTGCCGCTGTAGTAGCGTCGTTGTTTTTTTGGGCGTTCTATCGGACTCTCACTGACATCGACCAGTAGGATGTTCCATTCGGGTTCCGACGAGTACAGAGCTTTCTGACCCGGCAATCGGAACTCCCTGGACTGGATCAAAATGTTCTCAATCTTGCGAACAATGCGCTCCACGCTGGTCTCATGAATCCCCCCTAATCACTGCTCAGGATTCATGCAGGAGGTCTACTGATTCTAGTTCATCAACTGATGTGAAGGTGAAGCAATGCAGCAATGTTCGATTCGCGCAAAGAGCAACTCTGGCGGAACCGCTCAACAATATCATTTAGAAACCAATCGATTGTTTCTACGTCCACTCACTCGTGCAGATGTTCCTCCAATTCAAAACGCTGCAAGTATGCGTGCAGTTGCCGATACCATGATCTCGATTCCCCATCCTTATCCTGATGACGAAGCAGAGCGATACGTATCCAGACAAATTGCACAATTTGAAGCAGGGCAGTCTACCACATTTATCATTGAGCGCAAATCTGAAACAGCATTTTGCGGACTGATTGAGATTCGAGCTATTGAGCGAGAACATGCTCAGGCAGAACTGAGTTTTTGGTTAGCGATCGAAATGTGGGGACAAGGGTACATGAGCGAAGCATTAAAACCTGTGCTTCGTTTCGGGTTTGAAGCATTAGATCTTAATCGGCTCTATGCTTATCACCTAATGCGAAATCCGGCTTCAGGCAAAGTGCTCCAGAAGAATGGATTTACTCAAGAAGGGATACTCCGCCAACGAGTCCGAAAATGGGGAGTGTTTGAAGATGCGAAGTTATGGGCAATGCTTCGACAAGACTGGCAGGATGAAGATGAAACAGCGCATTGTTCTCCTCAAGTAGAGGTGAGTAATGTTCGTTTTCACTTACAAGCTCCAGCTAACATTCGTTCTAGGACTTGCTGCATTATCTGAAGTTCTTCCTCGTTGAGGTGAGCGCCAAAGTATTCTACGATCGCTTCAGAGTAGACAGACCACATCTGCTGCTGCATCGCTAATCCCGCTTCTGTTAGCACTGCATACGTCCCTCGTCGATCGTCGGAACATCGTTCTCGATAGAGCAATCCAGCTTTTTCCATGCGATCAAGCAAATACGTCAGATTGCTTCGACTTAACAGTGCTTTTTCTGCGACCTCACTCAACCGTAAACAGTGATCTGGGGATTCTTTGAGCGTGAGCAGCACATCATACCAATCCATGCTAGGTAGTCCTGCTTGAGAGAACTTTTCGCCGATGCGATCGAGCAGTTTGGCATTCGCGGTAATAAAAAGCCGCCAAAGGGAGTTGCGTTGATTGTCCAGTTCCGGTTGAGAAGTCATACCAAGATTATCGCAAAAAAGTAGTTGAAATTTCAACTAAGGGGTGTTATCTTCAATTTAGTTGAAATTTCAATTATTCAAAATTGAAATACTTATAAGGTTAAAACGATGGCACTCAAATCGCCTCATTCTGCCTGCGAACCTCTGTTCAGTTTGAATCGATACGCTTCCAATCTTCTAGGGCTGTTGGCAATGATTGTGACTGTCGTGGCTTGGGCAATCGCTGCCAATGTTGCCAACAGCTTGTTTCTAGTTGGGGTCTCTCCCTTTGAGTTAGCGGGAGTCACCACGATGATCGCTACCTTCGGATTCGCGATTCTCGACAGCTTCTTTGGCAGAGCGCAGGCTCAAAAACTCAACGGACGAGAGTTGGGATTAGGAATCGTTCGGGTGGGCTTAGTGGGTGCAGACTTCTTAGCGATTCAGCGCTTGCCAGTCGCGATCGCAATCGTCCTGCTCTATACTGCTTCGATCTGGGTCGTGCTGTGGACAGCTTTTAGTTCTCGAACTGCGCCTTCTCGATCTCTATTAGTCGCACTGTTGTTGTCGGTGTTGGGAGTGATCTTAGTTTCTAACTTACTCACCAGCGATCAGCAACAGATCAACGGGTTCGGTCTGGTTATTGGTTTATCGACAGCAGTTTTCTTTGCGGCTTACATCGTTCTGAGTGAGAATCTAAGTACAACTCGCGAACCGATCGGAGTGATGCTCAAAACTTCGGCAGTTGCCAGTCTCGTCTGGTTAGCGTATCAGTTTACTCAAGGACTTCCGAGCAGCCTGCTAACACCAGAGAATTTTCCTAAAGTGTTCTTCATCAGCATTGGCGGAACATTGTTACCCTACTTGCTGTTCTTCTGGTGTATTCAACGAGTTCAAGCAGAGCAAGCTGCGATCACAGCTACCCTTGAACCTGTCGCTGCGGCTGCACTGGCGTGGGTCTGGTTCGATCAATCCCTGACGTTGATGCAAATTACAGGTGGAGTTCTAATCGTGTTCGCTGTCACCTGGATGCAGTTTAAATCTTCAGGCTCAACTTTACTCAAACATTAACTCTTTGTAGAACCTTCGAGGAGTTTGATCATGGCTCATCTTTTGCATCTCGATACCAGTCCGCGTGGAGAGCAATCTCATTCGCGATCGCTGGCTCAAGAATTTGTAGCAAAGTGGAGATTCTCTCATCCAGATGCAAGCATCACTTACCGGGATCTAGGGTTGAATCCGATTCCCTACATTGATGCTACTTGGATACAAGCAAAGTTCACATCACCAGAGCAATATACGCCAGAATTAGCAGCTGCGATCGAGCTTTCAGACAAACTGATTGATGAGCTTTTTGCGGCAGATTACTATGTTCTCTCGACTCCAATGTACAACTTCAGTATCCCGGCAGTGCTGAAATCCTACCTTGATCACATTATTCGACCAAGACGCACTTTTACAGTCAGTGCTAACGGATTTCAGGGATTAGTCACACAAAAAAAGATGTTGGTGATCACGGCTCGCGGCAGTGATTTTCGTTCTGGCTCTGACCTTGCTGCATCGGATTTCCAAGAACCCTTTTTGAGAACAGCCTTTAACTTCATTGGGATTACAGAGATTGAGTTTGTCAATGCCAATGGATTGAGAACTGAATTACGAGAACAATCTCTCGTTGAGGCACGCGAGCAACTAAAAGCATTCGCAATGAGTTGGTAAGAAATAAAAAGAGTACAACCATGCCTTACGTCAATATCAGAATTACGCGAGAAGGAACAACGTCTGAGCAAAAAGCTGAACTGATTAAGGGAGTAACCGATCTTCTCGTTCAGGTGTTGAATAAAGATCCAGCTATGACATTTGTGCTGATCGATGAGGTTGTGACTGAAGACTGGGGAGTTACTGGAATGTCAGTTCAGGCGTTGCGGCAAACTCAGAATAACCAGGCTGAGAAACCTCCTCAAACTAGAGACAAATCTTTGACCTGAATTGGAAGTACTAGCTAACGCTACATTTGTGTCAAAGGTCAATTTTTTATGAACATCTTCATTGTTCTGGCTCATCCCGAACCTAAATCCTTGAATGGTTCTCTAAAAGATCTGGCAGTTTCAGTTCTGGCGAATCAAGGACATCACGTTCAAGTCTCCGATCTTTATCGTATGAACTGGAAAGCGGTTGCCGACGAGCAAGACTTTCTGCACGCGCAAACCCACGATCGCTTCAGTTACATTCATGCCTCTAAACACGCTTTTGCCGCGCATACGCAGACATCTGACATTGAAGTAGAGCAGCAGAAGCTACTGTGGGCAGATGCTGTTATCTTTCAGTTTCCAATGTGGTGGTTTTCCATGCCTGCTATCTTGAAAGGTTGGTTTGAGCGGGTGTATGCTTACGGATTTGCTTATGGGGTCGGTGTTCATGAGGGAACTCGCTGGGGCGATCGATATGGTGAAGGCAAACTGATGGGAAGACGCACCATGCTTTCGATTACAGTAGGTGGACGACTACCGCACTACATCGAACGGGGAGTCAATGGTGCAATGGAAGATTTGCTGTTCCCAATTCATCACGGCATCCTCTGGTATCCCGGCATGGATGTCTTGCCGCCATTTGTGGTTTATCAAGCCGATCGCCTGACCACAGAGCAGTATGAAACCGTTGCTCAGGACTATCAACAACGACTGGAAAACTTGTTCACAGATGCACCCATTCCCTACCGCAGTCAAAACGGTGGACACTACGATGAACGGCAAGTTCTCAAATCTGAGTTTGGCAGCGGACAAGGTGGATTACGATTACATCTGCTCCAACCAGACGAAGTTGCGGATCAGCGTCCTCTCCCAAGAAACCGCCAAGCAGGCGAGAGCGCAGCAAGATGGCGGTGAAGTGAAATTGGCTCATACTCAGTAACACCGCAAAATCTGCAAGCTTAAAGTCCTAGTCTAGATATTCGTGAATGTACTCCAACATCTGTAAAAGTGGACGCTGCAACAATTCACCTTCATAGGTAGGAGTTGATTGTTTGGTTTCAGTCATTTGTCTGACTTCTAGCTACATCTTTTTGGTACAAACACATGACAACTCAAACACTGACAGTAACGCTACTAAGTCCCTTCGATTTGGCAGGGTTGCCCCTTAAAAATCGAGTAGTAATGGCTCCTCTGACTCGTGGACGAGCAGGCAAGGAGCGCCTCCCCAACGCTTTGATGGCAGAGTATTATGCTCAACGAGCTTCAGTCGGGTTAATCATCGCCGAAGCGACTGCTATCTCGAAACAGGCGAACGGTTGGCAAAATAGTCCTGGAATTTACTTGGAGGAGCAGTCGCAAGCCTGGAAACACGTTGTTGATGCTGTTCACGCGAAAGGGACACCATTCTTTCTCCAACTCTGGCACTGTGGGCGAGCGTCTCACAGTAGTTTTCAGGAAAATGGTCAATTACCTGTTTCTGCCTCTGCCATCAAACTGAACGGAAAAGAGATTCGCACTCCCACTGGCAAGCAAGCCGCTGAAACTCCCCGCGCCTTAGAAACAAACGAGATCCCTTTAATCGTTGAAGATTATCGTCAGGCTGCCCAGCGCGCAAAAGATGCTGGTTTTGATGGTGTAGAAATTCATGCAGCGAATGGCTATGTAATTGATCAGTTTCTACAATCAAAAACTAACCACCGCACCGATCAGTATGGGGGTAGCCTGGAGAATCGCTATCGTTTTCTCAAAGAAATCGTAGAAGCGATTCTGACGGTGTTTCCCGCTAACCGAGTGGGCGTAAGACTGTCTCCTAACAGCACGTTTAACGACATGGGTTCTCCAGATTTTCGGGAGACGTTTCTCTATGCCGCTCAGCAGTTGAATACGTGTGGTCTGGGCTACTTATCTCTGGTCGATGGTCTGTCATTCAACGGCTTTCATGAACTAGGAGAGCCGATGGTTGCGTCCGAATTTCGGAACGTGTTCAAGAATCCAATGATGGTGAACGGTGGCTATACCCAAGAAACCGCTTCGTCTGCGATCGCATCTGGCAACGCTGACTTGGTTGCCTTTGGGCGACCCATGATTAGCAATCCAGACTTGGTTGAGCGGTTTGCAAACGGCTGGTCTTTAAATTCACCCGCCGACCCTGGTGTTTGGTATTCCTTCGATCAAGAAGGCTATACCAACTTTCCTACCTATCGCGCATCCTAAGAGGAAATCTAATCATGCCTAAAGTTGTCAAGTTCTATGAATTTGGTGAACCTGATGTTCTGAAGCTCGAAGAAGAACCACTCCGCCAACCTCAAGCGGGAGAAGTCCGCATTCAGGTGCAGGCATTGGGTCTTAACCGCGCCGAGGTGATGTATCGCACCAATAGTTACCCTGAGCAAGCCCAATTCCCGTCTCGGATTGGCTATGAAGCAGCAGGCATTGTGGATGCGATCGGGGAGGAAGTAACCGAGTTTCAGGTGGGCGACCCTTGCGGTATCTCCATAGGAGCGCGCGTCAGTACCATCCCCGGATTCAGCCTGAATCAATACGGTGTAGCAGGTGAAGTTGCTATCGTGCCAGCGACTCGCATCGCCAGATATCCAGAACAGTTCTCGCCAGAGGAAGGGACATCCATTTGGATGCAGTATCTGACTGCTTACGGAGCACTGGTTGAATTTGGCAAACTCAAACAAGGCGATGTCGTTGCGATTACCGCAGCCAGTAGCAGTGTGGGTATCGCTGCGATTCAAATGGTTAACGATGCTGGAGGAACAAGTATTGCAATTACCCGCAAGGCAGACAAGCGAGAAAGACTAATTCAGGTAGGTGCTCAACATGTCGTCATTACTGACGAAGAAGATATGGTTGAGCAGGTCAATAGAATCACAAATGGCAAGGGTGCAGAGATTGTGTTTGACCCTGTGAGTGGGTCTTACTTGGAAAAATTAGCGGACATTGTTGCTCCTGAAGGGCTGATTGTGGAATATGGTTCGCTGGCTGAAGGAACACCCGTCTTTCCAGTGGTTGCTGCGATCGTGAAGGGCTTTCGGGTACAAGGCTTTCATCTAGGCTATCATGTCACCGCTTACCCGGAACGGTTGCAGGCAGGAATTAGCTATGTCAACCAGCGATTGCAGTCAGGAGCTTTTCGTCCGCTAATTGCTGAAAAACGATTCACCCTCGATCAAATTGTTGATGCCTATCGATACCTGGAGTCGAACGAACAATTGGGAAAAATTGTGATTTCAGTCTGACACACCTCAAAAAACTCTCGAAACCCCGATTCTTGCATCTTTTTTAGGTGAAAACCCATGACGGCTCAAACACTTGCTAAAACCTTACTCAGTCCCTTTGATTTGGCAGGGCTGCCGCTGAAAAACCGCGTGGTCATGGCTCCTTTGACTCGTGGACGAGCAGGCAAGGAGCGCCTCCCCAATGCTTTGATGGCAGAGTACTATGCTCAACGAGCTTCAGTTGGTTTGATCATTTCTGAAGGGGCTACCATCTCGAAACAAGCAAATGGTTGGTTGAATAGTCCTGGAATTTACTCAGGGGAACAGGCGCAAGCCTGGAAACAAGTTGTCGATGCAGTTCACGCGAAAGGTACGCCATTTTTTCTGCAACTCTGGCACACTGGACGAGCGTCTCACAGTAGCTTTCAGGAAAATGGTCAATTACCCGTTTCTGCCTCTGCAATCAGACTTAAAGATGAATACATTCATACTCCAGTTGGCAAGCAACCCTATGAAACGCCCCGCGCTCTGGAAACGAACGAGATTCCTTTGATCGTGGAAGATTATCGGCAGGCTGCTCAGCACACTCAATATGCTGGTTTTGATGGAGTAGAAATTCACGCGGGTTATGGCTACCTGATCGATGAGTTTTTGCAATCTAAAACCAACCATCGCATCGATCGATATGGAGGTAGTCTAGAGAATCGCTACCGCTTCCTCAAAGAAACTGTTGAGGCGATTCTCACAGTGTTTCCTGCTAACCGAGTCGGAGTGAGGCTGTCTCCGAACAGTACTTATAACGACATGGGTTCTCCAGATTTCCGAGAAACGTTTCTCTATGTTGCTCAACAGTTGGATCGGTATGGTCTAAGTTACCTGGCTCTGATCGATGGACTGGAGTTCAATGGCTTTCATCAGCTAGGAGAACCAATGGTGACGGGCGAATTTCGTGACGTATTTCAGGGTGCAATCATGGCGAATGGTGACTACACGCAAGAGACTGCCTCAGCCGCTATTAAAGATGGCAATGCTGATTTGATTGCCTTTGGGCGACCGATGATCAGCAATCCAGATTTGGTTGAGCGGTTTGCCAATGGCTGGTCTTTAAATCCACCCGCCGACCCCGGTGTTTGGTTCTCCTTTGATAAAGCAGGCTACACCGACTTCCCGACTTACTCATGACATTCCAAACTAGAAAAACTGAATGAATTATGTCTTCTCAAACTGTCATTGTTACAGGCGCTGCAACTGGCTTAGGCTACGCAATTGCTAAAGGCTTTCTCAACGCTGGAGCGAACGTAGTACTGAATGGTAGAACATTCTCAAAGCTCGAAATTGCAGCCCAGAAACTGAATCAGGTGGATCGCGTCCAGGTTATCGCAGGTGACATAACCGAGCCTGCATTTGCGTCTGAGCTTGTTGCTAAGACCGTTGCTAGATTTGGTAGAGTCGATGTCCTGGTTAATAATGCAGGTATATTCGCCAGCAAGCACTTTACTGACTATACGATCGATGAACTCGATCAATTCCTGACCTACGTTCGTGGCACCTATGCACTGACTCAGGAAACCGTCAAACAGATGCGATTAGCGCAAAGCGCAACTCCGAAGGAACCGCAAGGTGAGGGGGGAGCCATTATCAACATCAGTACCATTCTTGCTTTCAATGGAATCAAGGCTCTGCCTTCTTCTGCACCAATCATGGCGAAAGCAGCAATCACAGCGATGGTCAAAAACTTAGCGATCGAGCTAGCCGCAGACAATATCCGAATCAATGCTGTCGCTCCTGGCATTGTTCTGACTCCCTTATTGGGTGATGTGGATGATGCAGCACTGGCTCGCTTGAAACAGCAACAACCGCTTGGAAGGGTGGGCACACCCAAAGATATTGCTGATGCCGTCTTATATCTAGCGAATGCGAACTGGGTGACTGGCGTAGTTCTTCCGGTTGATGGTGGCGTTGCTGCGGGTGGTGATGGAACTAGCAACCTTAAGCTTGTCACAAGACTTGACACAGCCCACAATGCTCTTTCGCCTGAATCAATGCTTTCGAGTTTACGCAGTTAGAAATGAGGCGTTTTGTTGATTACCCAAGCGCCTGCCATAAATTCTTTACGCACAGGAGAAAAACAATGTATCGATCGAGAAAGTTTTTTGCTCTCGGTGGCTCTGCTATTACCGCATCCATCTTAGCGATCACAGTCGCATCTAGTGCTGCTCCCGCTACCAAGACGTACAAGAATGTTTCAACCGGATTCTGTCTGGATAGCAATACAAATCGTCGAGTTTACACAAATGCTTGCGGCCCTAACAATAATTTTCAGAAGTGGCGTTGACACAAGCATCTGTGGTGGACGAAGTAGGTCAATTTGCGAATGTTGGCATTTTTTGAAAGAAGGAGAAAATCAATGGCTGCATCTAATCCTAATCAACTAACATTTGGCGATAAATTTAATGCTTTTAAGGCTTGGAAGAACGGGCTTTCGCTCTGCCTACTTCTCAGTCTGACGCTGCTTGAAACGACACCAGCCGCGAGAGCCGACTCAGCAGCCTGTAACCGCCCATTCGCAGACATCCCCCGCGAAGTGCTTTACAAGGGTAATGGGCGAGACCACAACTATCCCGCTCGTCTGCATGGGAAAACAGTTCGCCTCATCAACGGAGCGCGCTTTCACCAATCTTACGCACTTGTAGAGCGACCGAGCAAAGGTGATATTGTCTCTATTGACCGCACTACTGACCCGGACAAGCTCAACACCAAGCAAAAGTGGTGGGATGGCTCCAAAATCCGTAATTGGGAGTTTTGCCAGTCAAAAGTGACGATTAATAATGCACCTCGGTGGACTTCTCCAACAATATATAATTTGCATGTGCCCGTGCGCGTTTGTTTGCGGCATAATGGTGCGCTTCAGTGTGCTAATACGTGGTACGCCGATCTATCCTGACGTGATTAGGTTACAGGCTGTTCAACAAAGGCGAAACTCTACCGCAGGCAACCGCATTTTAGTTTCGATTTTGTAGGAAGAATTTGAAGCAAATGAATGAAATTATCACTCATCTTTAGCTATTGAGGTGAAACTATGTTCAGAATCGTCTTTTGTTCAATGCAACAAGGCTTAGGAGTACAGATTGCGTTTCTGAGTCTACTACTGGGAGCGATCTCAATTCCGAATGCTGCGGCTGAACTGCCACAAGATGCGATTAGCGCAGAGCGCAAGTCCGAAAGAATCGCAGTAACACTGATGGATGGTAGAACCGCTTTCACAAATCCCCCTTCTTTAGTCAAGGCTTCAGCAAGTTATTCTCAGCAGGCGATGCCATCTCAATACACCTTCACCATCCGCATCTCCGCGAATGCAGGCGCTCCTTTACAAGCAGTCAAGCTGTCTTCAGATGATCAGATTCCGGTTCAGTTTGATGTCAACAGTATTCACGCTTATGCAGGAGATCGAGCGAAAGGGCAAGCACTAACACTGGCAAAAGTTGGAGGAAACCAGGCTGCGAATGCTAAAGATACTGTGGTTGCCTTTGATCCACCGATTCAGCCAGGAAACACAGTGACGATCGCGATCGATGTTCCCCGCAATCCCAGCCAAGGTATTTACCTCATCGGTGTTACCGCCTATCCGACTGGAAGTAATCCGATGGGACAGTTTCTAGGATTTGGTCGCTTCAGCTTCTACTCGAATCAGTGAAATGTTCTGGACAAAACTCGATGTCGATCGACATCGCCTGAACCTAGAATAGATCAACGCTCTAGAGTCGGTGACGCAGGAGGTAAAACTGACATGAATGACAATCTTCTTCGCAAGGCATACAGCAGATTTCTAGTTAGTGAAGCACAGTTAAATTGGCAAGAGATCCTGTTCCCCGAAAGTTTCAATCACTTGTTTTTGTACTTCATCTATTTGCAAGGTGCTGTATCAAGCCTTTAACACTCGTGATATTGATACCGTTCTAGCTGTTCTGCATCCGGATGTTGCCTGGGCAAATGGCATGGAAGGTGGGTATGTGCATGGACATGCTGAAGTGCGTGATTACTGGAATCGTCAGTGAAGTTTGATTGATCCACACATTGAGCCGCGACGCTTCACGGCCGATGAGACAGGGCAAACGGTGGTTGATGTTCATCAAGTGGTGTGTGATTTGGACGGCAATGTGATTGTGGATCAAAGGGTTCAGCATGTGTATGTGATCGAACAGGGTTTAATCAAGCGCATGGAAATCCAGTCAATTGACCAGTAGATTGAGTGGCGAACTTGCAGCTTAACAAAAGGCAAAAGGAACCAAGTTGATTTAGTACAATTGCACTGCTATTATATGATCGTCTCCCAGCCAAGCTGAATTAAAGTACCGCTCTAAATCTAATCTGCCCGCTTTCAAATCAACTTATGGAGGGTTCAGACATGGACAACAATCCCAGTATTCTCTCCCACGTTTCGCTCGGCACCAACGACTTTGAACGAGCGATCGCGTTTTACGATGCTGTTTTGTCCCCACTCGGTTGCAAGCGACTGATGGAACATCCAGGTGCGATTGCGTATGGCAAACAATACCCCGAATTTTGGGTGGGAACCCCGTTTGATGGACAGCCCGCAACCGTTGGCAATGGCACTCATATCGGCTTCATCGCTCCCACGAAAGAAGCTGTCCATGCCTTCTACGAAGCAGCACTCGCAGCAGGTGGCAGAGACGAAGGTGCGCCCGGTAGCAGACCCGACTACAGTGAGCCATACTACGGTTGCTTTGTGCGCGATCCAGATGGACATAAGGTAGAAGCTGCTTTTTGGGATGAACAACTTGAGCAAGAACTGAACTCCAGCAAATCTGCGTAAGCTGAACCACTAAACAATTCCATTCAACTTGTAAAAGAGGAATTAACTATGACCAAATTCATTCCTGATGGTTTTCATACCGTGACTCCTTATCTCACCGTCCAAGGCGCGAATCAACTGCTTGAATTTATGAAGACTGCCTTTGATGCTGAGGAAATTCTCTGCATGAAACAACCGGATGGCACGATCAGACATGCAGCAGTGAAGATCGGTGATTCGATGATTGAACTATCCGAGGCAAAGGCAGAATGGACACCGATGCCTGGAGCGATCCACCTTTATGTAAGCGACACTGATGCGGTTTATCAGCGCTCACTTCGAGCAGGTGCAACTTCACTACAAGAACCAACGGATATGTACTACGGTGAGCGGGGCGCTGCTGTGAAAGATGCTGTCGGCAATCACTGGTATATTGCCACTCATTTGGAAGATTTATCTTCAGAGGAATTGGCAAGGCGAGAAGCAGTTTTCGCACATCAGTCACACTAAACTCTTTTCGTCATTTCAGTCAGTCTTGGAGGTTGTATGTCTGACGTTCCCAACATTATCCACATGAACGCTCTGGAATGGAAGGAGGAAAATTACTCTGAACATTACACGGGTTGGTCAAAGCGACTATCTTCGCCTGCGATGGATCGCGATCGAGGTCACATTGGGGTGAGAGTCGATCGGCTGCGTCCTAAAACGCTCTCCTGTCCTTTTCATTACCATATGCACGAAGACGAATTTTGTCTAATTCTCAAAGGCAAAGCGACACTTCGGTATGGTGATCGAACGATCGAAGTCAAAGAAGGGGATGCGATTTCATTTCCACGCGGAGAACGAGTGGCTCATCAGTTCTACAATCACACCGATGAGCCTGTAGACATTCTTATGGTGGGCGAAAATCTGCCGCACGAGGTGTGTTATTACCCAGACTCGGACAAATGGATGGTGAGTTCGATCGAGAAAGTCGGCAAGTTCGAGAACACCGACTACTGGACGGATGAACCTGATCCCCCTATCTTGAAATCTCAGCCATGACTGTTCAACGAAGTATGGCAACGGTGTCACTTGAAGCGTGGATCGATGACTAATTTTTTTATCTTTTCGCTGCTGCTAGTCGCGAGGATTTTTGGAGAAGAAAAGATGTTAGTCGAAGAATTAGAAGGGTACGAAGCGTACAAAACCAAAGTGAAGTGTAGACTTCTTCCTCTAGTCTGGTAATTCGATCGAGCATCAAGGGAACTGTGACTGACTCTACTCAAAACATGGTAGACAAAATTGTTGGAGAATGATCAACGTGACAAACCCAAACGCTTTCATCTTACGAGCCGAGCAAATTGCTGCCGATCAACAAAGCTTTTCTCACCCCTGGAACTCCAACTCTGAACTATCAGGAACTCAACTGGGGCATAAAGTCGGGCTACAGCGCACAGGAGTCAATTTCATCCGAGTGCCGCCTGGTAAAGAATCGTTTATCTATCATTCCCATCATCGCGAAGAAGAATGGATTTTCATACTGTCAGGAAATGGCATCGCGGAAATTGACGAAGCAGAGTTCGAGGTCGGTGCAGGCGATTTTATGGGATTTCCAACGCCCTCCGTGGCTCATTATCTAAGAAACACAGGCAGCGAAGATTTAGTGTATTTAGCAGGAGGAGAAAATCTGGATGTCGAAATTGCTGATTTTCCTCGGCTGAAAAAACGAATGCTTCGACAGGGAGAAACCGTCGAAATTTATGATTTCTCCGATGCGAAACCCTTTGAACCAATAGAAACATAACCCCAGAATGCAGGGAGCCTGCGACCTTTTGTGATAGCTAATCTGTTTCTAGGGTGCATTGCTATGTTGATCGTTTGGCAAGGCAGAGCAACTCATAAAGTGGTTGGGCGAACACCCTTCGCGTGAGCCGCAGGCACCGATGCAAAGTTGATTTATCTGTACCCAGTTGCATCCGCAGGTTTGCCCATTGCTTCTACTTCTTGGATATAGCGCCATGCATCCGGCTGAGAGCCATCAATGTCAGTAAAGTCATAAACCTGCGCCAGTTGACCACTGGAAAGCGCTTGTTCATTCCAGCGATCGACCCTTGGATCACCTGCGAGATGGGCAACCGCCCGCCCAATATAATGCGGCGTTTCCGAAATCACAAAATGCGGTTCCTTTGCGGTTGCCTCCTGCCAATTCGCTTCACTCACGCCAAAATGGTCGAGCATCAGTTCCGATCGTAGCCATCCTGGTGTTAACGCCACTGCCGTACCCTGATAGGGTCGAAGTTCTTGCGATAATCCCCATGCCATCCGAATAATCGAAGTTTTGGCAAGATCATAGAACAGCGATAGCCGATAGTTCTGCTGGTTATAGTCTGCCGTTCCGTCTGTTACTTCAACCACCAAGCCGCCAGGCTTCTGGATTAAGAGCGGCAGAGCAAAATGACTTGTGATCAAATGGGTGTCGATCGCGGTTTTTAGCAGGCGCAATCCCTTCTCTAGAGAAAGCTCCCACATGGGCTGGTTAAACTCTGTCCAATGTTCTCCACCAATATCGTTCACGAGAATGTCGAGACAACCTTGTTCTTGTTCGATGCGTGTAATGAGCGATCGCACTTGTTCAGGGTCGAGATGATCCACCTGAATTGCGATTCCTGTTCCACCTGCCTGATTCACCAACTCTGCGGTTTCTTCAATGGTTTCAGGGCGATTATATTCCGATCGCTGTGTGGAGGTGCTGCGTCCGGTAACATAAACGGTTGCTCCGGCTGCACCGAGTTCTACCGCAATACCTCGACCTGCGCCGCGAGTGCCACCAGCGACGATCGCAATCTTATCTTTTAATGGTTGCATAATGCCTCCTCAAAATTGTTCTGGACAATGACACTTGCTTGTCCGCTGATACTGACAGCATAAAGGTCATTTCATGACACCCTTTGTCATATTTCAGCAATAGAGTAGAAAGTAGTTGCGAGCGTTTGGAGAATTGTGATGCGCGCCGATCGACTCCTCTCTATCTTGATGTTGCTGCAAGTTCATTCTCGGTTAACCACACGCGAACTAGCAGAACGATTGGAAGTGTCTGAGCGCACTATTCACCGGGATATGGATGCGCTCAGCAGTTCGGGGGTTCCAGTGGTAGCAGAACGCGGCAAGAGCGGAGGTTGGGGCTTGATGGAACACTATCAAACTACATTAACCGGACTCAACCTGGCAGAAATTCAGGCGTTGTTTTTGCCGAAACCCACACATTTATTAGCCGATTTAGGCTGGAGTCAGGCGTTTGAAGCCGCATTACTCAAACTTCTAGCCGCATTGCCTGCCGCTAATCGTCAGCAAGCAGAAGTGGTGAGCCAACGGATTCATGTTGACCCAACCGGATGGCATCACTGGGAAGAAGAGATGTCAGCCTTTCCGGTTCTGCAATCTGCAATTTGGCAAGAACGACAAGTTTACTTGAGCTATGAGCGCGGCAATGGTAAGCAAGTTGAACGATTAGTCAATCCTCTTGGATTAGTTGCCAAAGGGAGCATCTGGTATTTAGTCGCAGCGGTAGAGGAAGAAGTGCGCTCTTACCGGATTTCACGAGTGCAAAATGCTGCCTTGACAGACTTTCACTGTGTACGTCCAACAGAATTCAATTTAGCCGACTATTGGCAGCGATCGATGGTGGAATTCCAGGCAAATCTTCCTGCCTACCGTGTGACAGTGCGGGTTGCTCCAGAAGCAATGTCTTGGTTGCGGTATGGGGGTTACTTTGCTCGAATTGAACGGATTGATGCTCCCGATGCTGAAGGCTGGATTCCTGTCTTGCTGCGGTTTGATATCGAAAAAGCAGCTTGTGCGTATGTATTGGGGTTTGGCGCACAAATGGAAGTGATCGAACCTTTAGAGTTACGCGATCGCGTTTTGCAAGCCGCTAAGGAAGCGATCGCGTTCTACACCGAACGTTGAATCAACTCGGATCAATGATGCTATCTGTTTGCAAGATTGGCATAGAATTTAAGCAGACGAACACGTACCCGTGTAGCAAAGCGATCGAGCATCAAGGGAACGATGACTGACTCTGCTCAAAACAAGCTACCTCTCGTTCTTCCTCAGCCGCCAATTCTGGCAAGTGATGGCGCGAACTGGAAAAACATTCAATTCGCCCATTTTCGGCAATCTCCTTGTCAGGTGCCGGAGCAGGTGTTGCCTTTTCATGTCATTTGTATGAATGCGGGTAAACCCGTTCGACTGGAACAAGCCGTCGATGGACAAAAAGAAACCGTTGACTCAGTGCTAGGAGATTTAGCGATTTATCCAGCTTATGCAACTCAGGCGTTCGGCTGGGACACAGAAACTGAGTTTTTCAATCTGTTTTTAGAGCCAACATTCCTGACTCAAGTTGGGTATGACGTATTTGGGAACGATCGCATCGAACTCATTCCTCACCTCGCAGCATTGTTCGATCCATTTCTTCAACAAATGGGGTTTGCGTTAAAAACATCTTTGGAAATTGACGGAGAAAACAGCAATCTTTATGCTGATTCAATGGCACAGGCACTCGTTGTTCATCTTTTATGCCGATATTCAAGCAGTTCCCGTCAAATCAAACCCATCATAGGTGGCTTTACTCAGCAGCAATGGAGGCAAATTTCTAGTTTTATTGATGCAAACCTGGATCAGAATATTAGCCTAACTGAGTTAGCTGCGATCGTACAGTTAAGTCCTTATCATTTCGCGCATTTGTTTAAGAAATCAACCCATACATCGCCTCATCAATATTTGATTCAGCAACGAATCGAACGAGCTAAACAATTGATGCAGATGGGAGATTTATCACTTGCAATGATTGCTCAGACGGTTGGTTTTGCCAGTCAAGGACATTTCACCTACCACTTCAAACGTTTGATGGGCATTACTCCTAAAGTGTTTCGACAGCAAGAACGTTGAAAACGATCGCAAGAACCTTGAAGAAAAGCATTGGTACATTGCCGCATACTGGCTGCATAAGCAGATTTCAAGGTTCACTGATGCAACACATTCTTCACATTGACGCTAGCTACAGCGGTGAACGATCAATATCACGAGTTTTGTCTCATGACTTCATTACGACCTGGAAGAAGTTCCACCCTGAAGCTGCCGTTCTCTACCGAGATTTAGGGCGTTTTCCAGTTCCCTACATTAACGAAGCCTGGATTGCCGCCACTCATTCGTCACCCGAAATTTGTACACCAGAGATGATTGCAGCTTTGGAGGTGTCTAATCCACTGCTAGAAGAGTTTTTGTCGGTTGATGGTTATGTTTTTGGAGTGCCAATGTATGGCTTTACAATTCCGGCAACTTTAAAAGCCTACTTTGAACATTTGATTCGGCTTGGACGAACTTATGAGGTCACTAAAGCAGGGGTTAAAGGGCTGGTGCATGGAAAGAAGGCGCTGTTTATTACAAGCTGCGCTGGTAATTATGCTCCGGGTTCTACTTTTGGTGAGGATCATCAGGAACCGTATCTTCGGACGCTGTTTAAATCGTTTGGAATCAAGGATGTTCAGTTTGTCAATGCAGGTAATCTGATTTTCAAAGATCGAGAACAGTCTATTTCAGCAGCTCAAGCAAGTCTTCAATCCCTTGCAACTCAATGGTAAGGAACGACAACATTCTTTAGGCGATCGTGCCTGTTGTAAAACATGACTACTAACACTTGTACGAAAGGAAGGAATTATCATGTCTCATGAGAATATTGAAACCGCTCGTCGTCTATTCAAAGCTGTTGAAACACGCGATGTCGCTGGAGTGCTTGCCACTTATGATCCTGAGATTGTCATCCACGATGCTGCTTCACTCCCGTATGGTGGCATTCATCATGGTTTAGAAGGCGCAAAACAACACGTTGAAGGGGCGGCTCTAGCCTGGAATCATCTCCAACCAGAAGCCGCTAGAAAAATGAATGGTGTGTTTCTGGATGCAGGCGAGTACGTCGTCGTGCTTTGGCGGCTCAAAGGATTAGAAGCGAGTAGCGGCAGAACGCTGGATTCGCCAGTGGTTAGCGTCTATAAAATGCGAGATGCAAAAATCATTGAGTCCCAAATGTTTTACTCGGATACAGTTGCGATTAGCGCTTTTTTGTGCAACTCCGAAGGAACCGCGCAATTTTTAGCAGGCAAACCCTAAATTGGCAGATTGGGAGAGAAGCAGAATTAATCTTTTCTCTCGCAACCTCAGCATCAACTGATTCAACAGTGCCAACTGCTCGCAGTCTTGTTTTCTTCTGGAGTTCTCCAAATTGAATTGAGTCGCGATTGCTCAACACCAATATTAAAGTAGGATGCAATTACAACGGGTAGAAAGATCACGCGATGTGCAACTTTTTCTTAGCCCCCTTTTGAGGGGAGTTGGGGGATCACACCGCCGGAGGCACAGCCAGAGATCCCCCCTCAATCCCCCTTCAAAATTGGGGGACGTTGACTAGAAAGGGCGTTGCTGAATCAGGGGATGAATTGCCCCAAAGCGGCGGGAAACCCAAGGTTCAAAGTCCCCCAAAATTGGGGGATTTAGGGGGCGAAAAGATGGACACTTCCCACAGAATTCATTCCTCCAATCAGCAACGTCCTAGAAAGTTGCCCGTCGCGTAGGATCTTCAAATGATAACGATTCGACTAGCACAACTCATTGATGCGAAGGCTGTATTGACCCTTGCTCAAGGATTAGCGACAACATTTGTGATTGACCCGCAGGCATTTATTTGACCTCACTTTCCCAGACCTTCTCGCTGATCCGTCAAGCTATTTGGCAGTGGCGATCCATGATGCTTCCATTCGCAACAACAGAGCAGGCGAACCACAGGAACCGAGTAGCGTCGCTCCGGAAATTGTGGGCTATGGAATACGGCGTTTGTTGAATCTGACGATAAACGGCTACAAGCGTCTACAGTTAGGAAATTTCTCCAAACAATTTCTGATTGATTTGAGCAGTTTCTGCATAAAAATTTATCGCAGTACCCATTAGATAGATGAGTCGTGCCGACACTATTGGAACGAGAGGAATAAATTGATGAATCATTCAGATAGAAATTGGAACAACCTGTTCGGAGAATATACGACCGATGAGACTGCTTGGTATGGGCAGTGGAATTCGTACTCGCCTGAGCAGGAGTTGATCAAGAGCAAACAGGTAATCAGAAGTTTTCGATCGAATGTAGATAATACGGTCATTACTCACACCAACCGCTATCTGGATGATGATGGAAATGTTGTGGATAAAACAAGCTGGCAAATCGATCGAGAAACCTGTAACCAGCCGAATGGAGTCAGCCATCCTGCCGCATCCTCAATGCGAACGTTGTCATTTGGAGCAGGTGCGACGGCTTGGCTTTCACAGAAACTCAGCCTCGGAAACGCCTGTGGTCTAGAATTTTTCTTTGGAAATCACGACTGGCGATCGAGTGTTGTGATCGTCTATGGAGAAAATGGTCAGCTTGATCGGATTACACACATTCGAGAACACCGGGGCGACTTCTCTGATCAATTCCTGAGCAAAGAGCTATCAGAACTTTCAGGAAATTGGATTGGAAAGAAACGCTGCATGACTCCTGACCTAAGCATTTCATCTGAAGAAGAGACTCAAGTCTCCTTTGATCAAACCAGTGACCCTGACAAAATCATTCGCCTTCCCGGCAACACGATCGTCAAGTTTTCTGAGAGCGTCGATGTGAATCAACCGATTCAGCTTGCAGCAGGTCACCAAATAGCAGACGATCAATTACAGTTTCTTGCGGCTCACTATGATACTACAGGTTCGTTCACGCAGTTGGTTTCTGCAACGTTACAATCTTAGTCTCGACTGAGGTAGCTGGTCTAATAAACTAGCTGCTTGAGTCGTAAAATGTACCCACGAAGCAATTCTGTCGAAACTGTGTAACACACGATAAATTTGTGGGAGAACACAGCCTTGTCTATCCTCAAACCTATTCAGAATTCGTCAACTCCTCAATCTCTCAGCTAACATCGATCGCAGGATTGATACTATCGGTAAACTGAGCGGTTGGCTGGTGATGCTGACGATCGCAGTTGGCTTCTACTTACTCAAACCGCAGCTTGAGTTCCAGATTTCGTCCCAGGGTTGTCCTCCGGTTTCGAGTCCGCACTGGCTGCTGGTGGCTTTGAGAATTAATTCGTTGTTCCAGCGATGTCTCAGTTCTAACGTTAGATTTCCTAACATGGTGTCGCGGCAGGCAAAGCGCAAGCCCGTGGCAGTGGGGGCGCGTAGCGGCGTTCCGGGTAGGTCGGTGGTGCCCGTGAGGGTGACTGTGTACTGGGCGTTTTTTGCCTCCATTTTCCAGTAGCCCCAGGGTTGAATGTCCCAACTGACTTGAGAATTCCAGGGCACAAATTCGTAAAATTTTCCTTTGTGATGAATGCCGATCATCGCCACCGATTCCATCCACCACAATACGCCCCGTCTGCCGCCGCCAGCGGTTAGCGCCAAATCAGACTCATTCTCAAAACTGTTGCAGTTGAGCCAAAACCACTTTTGCGGAAAGGCTCCACCCCAATTCTTTTCACTATACGCCGGGGCGTTCACAAATTCATATCGCTTCCCATTCCAATCAATCCAACCAGTGGCTAATCCATGCGCCATGAGAATTTGCCAGCCCGGTTCAAAGATTTGCAGCGACGACAGAAAACCCGCCGTTGACTGCTGCGGACTGCCCGTACTCGCCCACCCATACACAGGCTGAATTTCATACTGCCATTCCGCAGACTTGCCGTTGGGTTCGTGCAGTTTGCCTTGATGCCAGGTGGCCGTCGCCTGATAGCCTTCCTGAACGTGACGATCGAACCCTTCCCGCTCCAAATATTCAGGCTGACCCAAATCTGTTTTGCCCCAGTGACCCAACCCCAGCGCGTCTTTCCAGGCCCAAAAGCGACTCACATCGGGAAAGGTACGACAGAGGTATTCATCATCAGCACCGAGAATTTGCGCTGCACCGCCACTGTATGGTTGCTTGCCTGTGGGGTCTTCGATCGAATACATAAATGCAAACGTCTGACCCTGTGGCACCGTCACTCGGTAATACCAACCTTCAAAAAAATTGCGGCTGCTTCCATTCCAGTGATAGCCGCTATGAGGGGTCTGTAAAGGATGAAATTGGTTCATAGTAGGTGCATTCTTTGCAAGGGCCAAACGGATTAACAGCACAGCGAATATGAGTCGATCGCGCGTTAAATCGACAGGTAAAGTCTCCAATCAGAGACCCCATGCCTTCAACGTAGCGCTGATCAGAGGGGAGCGCCAAAAGCCGCTGAAGTTGACGGTGTTCCGCCGCTCTCATGGCAGATCGTAGACGAATCTGTGCCCGCGCCTCGGCTCGACGCAAGAAAATAAAAGACATTAAAGGGGGAGCCAGCCCGATCGTCAGAACCAAAATGATCTCAAGCATAAGGCGACTTCCGGCAATGATTTTACTCGTTTAGCGGTCGAATTAAGATGTCCCATTTTAGTAGCTCTAGATTGCGTTCTGATCGCCGCTCAACTTCACGCATTGCTACTTTGGATAGCGAAATGCCTGTTGGATAAGTCTGGGTGTTCAGCATTACTGTCGGGTGAATGCCCTTCCAAGTCATACTTTCTGCCCAAGCGAGCATCGTTTGTACGTCACTCAGTTGCGTTCCATTCCAGTGCTGTTCGAGGATGCCCCAACAGCGTTCAATCGAATTGTACTTGCTATGATAGGGCGGATGCATTGGTTGAAGCGGCTCTGTTGGTTGATGCGGCTGAAAAAGCGCGCAACGGTGCCAACCCTGGCATCACTCCCAAAAGCAACATCTCTCTAACTTTCTCTAGCGACGACGGAACCGCTAACATGGCCGCTACCTTGCCTGTAGATGTCACTGTGGGTGCTGATGGATCGGTGCGTTACCTACCCAAGGACTATCTAGGCGGTGCTTATGCAGTGTTTACCCGGCACCGTCACTGCTACGGCTGCTGTTCCTTTCACTTCGAAGATCGACGCTGCTAGCTCTCTGACCATCACCGCCCTCGATTACCTTGCCCCGTCCCGGTGCTTCAAACAGTCCCCCTAACCCGCCTGCTTGCCACTAAGATATCTTGCAGTTTCTCGTGATCGTCTCTCATAGGGGGATTGCTTCGCTCAGGACGCGATCGCGGATTCTGGGTCGCAGTCCTTTTTCTGTGACAACATCCACCGGATAATTCAGCAGGTCTTATAGTTCCATCAGCAGACCACCGAGGTCAAGCAGGCTACGTTCTGCCTCCATTTCCACCAGAAAATCCACATCGCTGTCTGCGTCAGCTTCGCCCCGTGCCACAGAGCCAAAGACGCGAACATTGTAGGCACCATATTTTGATGCTGTTACTAAAATCACTTCCCGTTTTTCATGCAACTGTGCCCCAATGTTCATAAGCAACTTTCCATTTTGTCTTATTATCCCATCATCGTACTGCGATCGCTGCATTCTTGAAGGCGGCTCAGGCATTGCTATGCCTCGGCTGTAGTTGCTGTAGTAGAGCTTGGGTCAGCAGACGATCAGAGAGCTGGGCGGTTTGCCCTGTCGCAATCGTATGGCGTAAAAAATTCAGGAAGTCTTCCTTATAACAATGGTTCGGACAGTTTTTGGGTGAGGGGATAGACAAGAAAGCTATCGATCCCTTAGGGTGCTGATCAGAAAAAACAAGCACCAAACCGATAGCTGTATGCAAATTGTACAAAGTTTACTGGAGAAAATGGGCGGGTTGAGCAAACCCCAAATCAAGGGACTCACCACGCTGTTCGCCACCGTCCTCATTGTCTGTGGAAAAGTGAACTTTACGAATTTGAGCCGCTACAGTTCGTTGAGCGAAAAGACGTATCGCCGCAGATTCCAGCAGTCGTTCCCGTTTACCCGGTTCAACCTGGAAGTGATTAGAGCAGCAATGCGAGAGGATGGCGCGATGATCGCCCTGATGGATTGCTCGTTCATCGCCAAGAGCGGGAAGCAGACCTTTGGGTTGGATCAGTTTTACAACGGCAGCCACGGTCGAGTCGAAAAAGGGTTAGAGGTGTCGTTGGTGGCGGTGGTGAATGTTGAGACAGAAGTGGGGTACAGCGTACAAGCCGAGCAGACCTTTGAGCAGGCGATGTTTCCTGAACTAACGCGAATGGATTATTACCTGGATCAACTTCAGCGAGTGCGCCCACAGCTACCTGAGCAAATTCGCTATCTTGCGGTCGATGGCGCGTATGCAAATCAACCGTTTATCACCGGAGTCGTGGCGCTGAAGCTGGAGGTGATTAGTCGCCTGCGGCGCGATGCGAACCTGCGCTTTGTGTTTGAGGGGCAGCAGAAGGCACGAGGTGCCAAACGCAAATACGACGGCAAAGTCGATTTAGCAGACTCAACCCGGTTCACCTGGGTGTGCCAACTGCAACCGGGGTTTGACCTCTACACCCAAGTCGTCTGGCACGTCTCGCTCAAGCGTCAAATTCGCCTCGCTTATCTCAAAGACACCCGCAAACCTCACAAGCCCAGCTACGTCGTGCTGTTCTCAGATGGCGAGTCTCAAACGACGGGCACTCAACGACCATTTGCTGAACCTCTTTATCTCAAAGTTAGCGCTGTCCCCAAAAGCGATTAAATCTCATTCTAACTACCAGAGTCTTCGCTCATACGGCGTTATCACTGCCTAATTCTGTCCAGAGTGTTGATCTAAAGCAACAGGTCTATTAGACAAGAAGCCAAAAGAAGAAGTTAAAAGCTTTGCTATTCCTGTGGAAAGCGCAACTGCCACGATGAGTACCAGACAGTCCAGGCAGATTCCAAAGTCGGATACGTTTCTTCTGGAGAGTTTTTTAAGGGCGTGGAGAGATGAGTCCAGAGACAACGAAAATCGCGAAGGTTTGAGCGCCCAAATAGCCAGGGAGCAATGCGATCGATTCTCAAGTCATGAGCATTGCGATTGTCCCGAAACTGAATTCCTGTTACGGTGCTGCCGCCTTGGGGATTGATGCAGACGCTCAGATAAGCTTTATTTTGGTCAGAAAATACTTGGTAGAATCCGATTCCAGGCTGATGACGAATGCTGGAACGATTGTGGGTAGTACTCTTTTGATAGTCTCTGAGATAGTGTTCTACATCGCCATCGGTATCGACTAAGTAGCGAATTTCGACATCAACAATAGATTGATTTTGAGAATACTGATAGACCTTTCCAGCAATGAAGTTACGACGAACGGGATGATCAGCTAGAGAACGGTTGCCTGCTGACTTCCATCCTGGTAAAGCGATCGCATCTGGAAACACAAAAGGCGTTGCGGCGGCTCTGGGTTGATTAGGTTTAAAAATAGACTGACCCAACACAAAAAGAACCCCTCCCAGAAGGGAAATTAATAATCCAGTGCGAAATTTGTCAGTGTTCATCAGATTGCGGGATCAGAAAATTGCAGAATGCGCCAAAACTGAAGACGGCGATCGTTGAAAAAATCAGAGATCCATCGCCCACATGCCAGTATTCAAACGCCGACTGATTGGACAAGGCAACCAAAACAGCCATCAGCGCCACTCGTAACCCATTGATTGTGAAAGCGAGGAAGAGCGCGATCGTGACCAGCCACACTTTTTGATGAAATCGAGTTCGGCACAAAAACAGATAAATCAGCGCCAATCCCAAGAGTTGCAAAATGACAGCGATCCCAGAACAGCCTGCGTAGACTTCGATCGAGCCTCTGGGTAAATGAATCAACAACCCCTGACGCGAAACATCAAACCCCAGACACCACAACACAAATGCCGAAAACCTAGCCGTTAGTGGAGACGGATCGATGAATAGAGAAACGAATCCTGGCGGAATGATAAAGAATGCTAAAAGCGTTAATTCTCGCCAGTAGTGTTTGAGTCGAGACATACCAGAAGCCATCAAACTGATACCGAGAACAGAGACAAAAGGCAACAACCGTAAAAAAATATCGTTTCCGATTAGAAACTTACTTTTGATCAAGACCAGTGACATCAGAAATGCACCCAGACTAATCGAAAAAAGATCACTGCTGAGATTCAATTGAGATCGTTTGAATACGAGAGCAGCGATCGCAAACCAAAATAGAATGCTAGATCCCATGAGGTCAGTATTTTGGCTGTGAGAAACTAGACTGAGATGGAGCGCGATCGTTCCTACCAGCAAACCCAGCAACAGATATTGAATTCCACGCGACTGCTTCATACGGACTGCTTCAGATCAGTGACGGAAGGGGTGAATTTAGAATGAGGCGATCGCTTAACGTTGCTTCCATCGTTTCCAGCCAAAGCGCGACAGGAGTAACAAAACGGCGGCAAGGCTGCCCAAAATTTCTCCAGGTTCCGGGACAGGATCAGCCCCGTTGCCAGTCGGTTGATTCATTCCTTCAGGCGTTTCCACAGGCACCTGTACCGTTTTTCCAGAGTTAGGTTCGACTCGATTTTCTTGACTCACCGCAACGAAAGCTGTGTACTTTGATAGTAATCGGTATTCTAATGCAGTATCTGTGACTGATTTGATTCCAGCTTCTGTTTCCTTCGCGAACATTTGACTGGTTAATTCTTTAATTCGAGCGCGTCCCCAGAGTTGGGCAATGCCACCCGACAGCGGTGACGAAGATGAGTTACCAGTATTCGCAAAATCGACTGGGACAATTTTCTCGTAGCGTTTTCCTCCGATCGCCGTTCCCGTAATTTTGAGGTTACCATCTGAGCGATCGCCCTTGCGCCCAAAAATCACCAAAGGCTGATTGGCAAACAGATCGGCTGTCTTAAGCGGATAGATTTGTGGAGCGGCTCCTGACCCTTCCCACGTGATCTCAATGTTGGTCAAAACGGGATTGTTGATGTGCTGAAAGAACTTCTCGACGATCGGGCCAGCTTTCTCATTGGGCATCACGACTTGAGAAGTTCCTCGTCCGAGTTCGGCGATGCGATCAATTAAGAAACGGTTAGACGCTTCTCCCACCCCAAAACTGTAGAGTCGATTGCCTGGTTTCAAGTTTTTTTGCACTTCAGCGATCACCCGTTCATCATCTCCAATCAAGCCGTCCGTGATCAGTACAATGCTGCGGAGTCGTCCATCTACGGCGGGCGGAAAACTCATCACTTTTTGGATGCCGTTAAACAATTCGCTGCCGCCATTAGCCTCTAGTTTGTTGACGTACTCGATCGCTCGCTGGCGGTTTTCTGGCGTGTTGGGCAACGGTTTGTCTGACAGTTGAGTCGTGACGCTGGCGAAGTCGATAATCGTAAAGGTGTCGTCTGGATTTAAGCCCTTCAAAAAGCGGCGCATTAGTTCTTTAGAAGCCTGAATAGGTTGCCCTCCCTGCGATCCGGAGGTGTCCATCAGAAACACGACATCCTTGGGGACAATCTCATTGGGCTGGTACTGCAAGGCGGGAATTAAATAGGCAGCAAAGTGTCCTCCTCGGCGATCGCTATCCGTTAACACCGTCGATTGAGCCGTGGTATCTGCAACCTGATATTTCAACACCAGATCTTTGTTAGGAATCGTTGTTTCATTCGCTAACTGAATGCGCGTCACTCCATCATCTTGAGCGGTTTTTACCTGATGAGACGGAGAATTCATGCCTTTAATGGGTACACCCGCATCGATCTCAACCGTAACTCTGATGTCTTGCCCCGATCGTGTCTCTGGTGCTTTCGTTGCGGGTAAAATTTTATTCGCGTCTGCAATCACACCACTGGGAACATAGCGTGGCCCAACCACCATCGGAAAATCAAACTCATAGTTTCCTTTCTCAAACTTCAAACTATTGGTATATCGAATCGTAACATCGATCTTTTCGCCAGGTTTAATATTTGCAAGAGACTGTGTAAATACGTTGTCGCGTTCTTGTTCTAGTAATCCTGCGGTTTTGCCGTCCTGTTTCGCCTGATCGTAAATTTGCTTTGCTTCCTGACGTTTTTTGATCAGTCCGCGAATGATACGATTTCCAACTCGAATTTCCATATCATCGACTGCCGCCTCGTCAGGCAATGGGAAGACATACACCGCCTCCAACGGTTTGTTGAATGGATTGGTGAACGTCTGCGTGACTTCGACTCGTGACACATTTCCAGTCACCCGCGCCATCACTTCGGTATGTTGAAGCGGAAAAGCTTGCTGTTTGTCGTCTGTGTTGAGGAAAAGTCCTCCGATCGCCGCAGGCAGGTTCTGCTGAGGTGGACGTTGATAGTCAGGCGCACTGTAAGGCGTTGATACCATTTGCGTAACGGGGAACATCAGCGATCGCGCTCCCGCAACACTAGCAATCAACACAACGCCCGCCGCAAGCCACCGCTTTTTGAACCGACGATGGGGTGCTTTTAAGTCTTTTAGCACTTGGTCAGCCGAAAAATAGCGTCGAGTGGTGCCGCTTTCTAGCAGCTTATTGAGAATTGATTCAAGCTGAGGCGTGATTGTTTTACGCTTTGCGTGAGGTGTTGTCGTCAGGAATCCGTCTGGCGTTCTCGAACGGGTTGCAGATTTTTTGACGTAGTGTTGCCAAACCCATTTATTTTCGCCACTATCGAACAATTCAAAGGGCGACATTTCTGTTAGCAAGTGAATGCACGTGACTCCCAAACTGTAGAGATCGCTGGCGTAGATTGCCTTTCCTCTAACTTGCTCTGGAGCGGTGTAGGCGGCAGATCCGATCATCGTCCCGGTTTTTCCCAGGGTGGTTTCTGACGTGTATTTAGCGGCTCCAAAATCAACGAGAACTAGCTCACGATCGCTCGACCGCCGCACAATATTTTCGGGCTTGATGTCACGGTGAATGACTTGATGAGCGTGAATAAATTGCAAAATCGGCAGAATATCCTGCAACAGTTGACGAATTTGGGCTTCATTAAATGCGCCATGCTCCACCAACTCTTGAGCCAGATTGCGACCGTCGATAAATTCTTGCACCAGATACTGCCGTTGGTCTTCCTCAAAGGATTCCAGCAGTTTGGGAATCTGCGAATGAGTGCCCAGTGCTTCTAGTCGTTGCGCTTCTTGACGAAACAATTCGGCTGCTTTTTCGATGTTGTCCTGCTGCTGCGGAAAAAATTGCTTGACGACACAGTAGGGTTGCGTGAGGGGTGATTCGTCGATGACCAACAGCGTTCGCCCAAACCCACCCTGACCAATCAAGCGAATCGCCCTATAGCGATCGTTGAGCAGCAGTTTTGTTCCACAGTGACGACAGTGTTCAGCGTTAAATTCGTTTTCTGGATGCTGACACTTGGGATTAAAACAATAAGACTGCTTGGGGTTAACTGCTTTTTCGGAGGGAGAAGTTTTCATGGCGATCGCTGGAGTGCAAAAATATTTGGATTGCTAGAAGTAAAGAAACTTGTTAAGAATGGATTGAGCGCGTGAATGGTTAGACAACAGAATTTGTAAGCTATAGTGAATACTTTATTCAACAAAAGAAATCAACGGCAATACAGGAAAGTTAAGGATAGTTCAGCCAGTTTTTGCATTAAAATTCTGACCTTTGGGCAAGTTCGGCTTTGACGCTGCCAAAAAGTGAGTTTTAATGAGGAAAAGTCTTGTCTGCCTGATATGGATGTGGAAACCGCGATCGCGCTGGCTGATCAGTTATTGCTCAAAAAAGCTGGAAAACCGATGAATGACCTGCAACGACTGGTTTTTCGGGGTGCGTGGCAAGGCAAGAGCTTTACAGAAATTCATCAGGACTGTGCGGAGCGGTGCGGATTGGATCATCTGATGCGAAATGTCGGCCCAGAGTTATGGAGACTGCTCTCTGAAGCGATCGGGACAAAGGTAACAAAGAATAATTTGCAGGGGCCGATCGAGCGGTTGCAGACGGTTTTACCCGGTTCTCTTCAAGCTAGTGCGGTTGGGTTCAAAGAGATCGCGGCTGAAGCCGATCGCCGTCCCTATGAGTCGGAGGCGTATCAGGAGATTTTGAAGCCAGGGGCGCTGATTCGGATTAAGGCGGCTCAGGATATGGGAAAAACCTGGCTGATGGAGAAAACTTTGACCCAGGCGAGACAAAAAGGCTACCAAACCCAGGCGTTGAGTTTCGATTTGTGTGACAGTACGATTTTTACGAATTTAAATAAGTTTTCTCAGTGGTTTTGCGCCAGTGTTGCTCAATCTTTAGGCTTACCCAATCAACTAAGCGATCGCTGGAGTGATATTTTTGGCTGCAACTATAACAGCACGTTGTATTTTGAAACCTATTTACTGCCAGCAATCACGACTCCATTCGTTTTAGCGTTGGATAATGTCGATCTCGTGTTTGAACATGCTGCGATCGCTAACGATTTTTGTGCCTTGCTGCGGGGCTGGAATCAACGAGCCACCCAGGGAGACGAGACAGGCACCATCTGGAAAAAGCTGCGGTTAATCGTCGTACATTCTACTGAAGTTTACGGAGCGTTAGACATCAATCACTCTCCTTTAGGCGGCGTTGGATTAGTGATCAAACTACCCGAATTTAGCCTCGATCAAGTTCGAGAATTGACGCAAAAATATCAGCTTGGTTGGAGCGATTTTGAAGTAGAAAAACTGATGGCGATCGTCGGCGGTCATCCCTATCTAATTCAACAAGCGCTCTTTCAAATTGCTCACCACAAACTGACCCTCGACCAGCTATTACAAACCGCCACAACTGAATCGGGAGTCTACAGCGATCATCTGCGTCGTCATTTGATTCACTTGCAGCAGCAGCCCGCTCTTGCTCAGGCATTCAAGACGCTGATTAGGGCCGATCGTCCGCTCCAACTCGACACGCTTCAGTCCTTTAAGCTGGAAAGTATGGGGCTGGTACACCTTCAAGAAAATCAAGTGATTCCTCGCTGTGAATTGTATCGACAGTACTTTCGCGACCGCCTCCCATGATGCATTCTCTCTCTTATCAAGTGGGCGGCAATCTGGCGATCGATGCTCCCACCTATGTTACCCGCAAAGCCGATCGCGACTTGTATGAAGGTCTAAAAGCAGGAGAATTTTGCTACATTCTCAACTCGCGGCAGATGGGAAAATCAAGTTTGCGCGTTCGCACAATGCATCGACTGCAATCTGAAGGAATCGCCTGTGCGGTGATCGATTTGACGACGATCGGGATTGAGCAAATCAGCCCAGAACAGTGGTACGCCAGTCTGATCGGAAGTCTGGTAAATAGTTTTAAGCTGAAAATGGATCTGGTGAGTTGGTGGCGCGATCGTCAATTACTTTCGCCCGTTCAGCGTTGGAGTCATTTTTTAGAAGACGTTCTGCTGAATCAGATTCACAGTCAAATTGTGATCTTTATTGACGAAATTGATAGTGTTCTTAGCCTTCCATTTCCGGTTGAAGATTTTTTTGCGGCAGTTCGCGCCTGCTATAATCACCGTGCCGAAAGTTCATCTTACCAGCGTTTAACATTTTCTCTATTAGGCGTTGCCACTCCGTCTGATTTAATGCAGGATAAGCAGCGGACTCCCTTTAATATTGGGCAAGCGATCGAGCTAACCGGATTTCAACTCCCCGAAGCAGACGTGTTAGCTCAGGGGCTTGGCAACGATCCGATCACGACCCTGAAAGCCATCTTGCACTGGACAGGCGGACAACCCTTTCTGACTCAAAAGCTCTGTCGATTAGCCGTTCAAGAATCCACCACAACCGTCGATCGCCTCGTCCAAACCCACATTCTCGACCACTGGGAATTTCACGACGAGCCAACCCACCTCAAAACCATCCGCGATCGCCTCCTCCACAACAAACAACGCGCCGGACGACTCCTCGGACTCTACCAAAAAATTCTCCACCCAAGCATCCCAAACCCCACTCCTCACTCCTCACCCCTCACTCCTCACCCCTCACCCCTCGGCATTCCCCCCGATGACAGCGCCGAACAAATCGAACTGCGGCTCTCTGGTCTCGTTGTCGAGCGACAAGGCAAACTGACGGTTTCCAATCCGATTTATGCAGCGATTTTTGACCTGGACTGGGTGCAAAAGGCATTAACGGGGCTGTGTCCCTATTCGGAGGCGCTGGCGGGTTGGATCGCAGCCAATCGCGATGAGTCCTGGTTGCTGCGGGGATATGCCCTGCGAGAAGCTCAGAGTTGGGCGGCCGACAAGAGTTTGAGCGATCGCGACTATTGGTTTCTAGATGCCAGTCGCGAGTTAGAAAAGCGAGACGTTGAGAAGGCATTGGCAACCGAGAAACACGCCAAGGAAGTGGCAGAACAGGCGAATCAAATTCTCACTCAGGCTCGACAAAAAGCAGAATTTGCCCTGGAAACCGAACGCCAAGCCAATCAGCGACTCGCCAGAACTCAATGGAAAGCGCGATGGGTAGCTCGACTGGGATTCATCATGCTGGCGCTGTTGGCGATCATTTCGATCACGGTCAGTTTAGATGCGCGTCTTTTGATGCAGCAGGCAGAGGCAAAACGCAGAGCAGCCGAGATTTCTAGCCTCAATGCTTCGAGTCAATTGATGTTGTTGAGGCATGATCAGTTGGGGGCACTGGTGGCGAGTGTGAGAGCAGGTCAGCAGCTTTTGAGTCCCTTATCTAGACGGACTGAGCAAAAAAACAGCGATCGAGGCGTTTCAGCGATCGAGGAACCTTATATCGATCGGCGGTTAGACAAAGATAATCTCACGGCTCAGACCACAGACGCACTGCAACTGGCAACCTATAGTATTCACGAATTGAATCGCCTCCAGGGACACCAGGATAAAATTAATAGTGTGGCGTTTAGTCCCGATGGGCAACAGATTGGATCAGTGAGCGACGACGCAACCGTTAAACTTTGGCAACCAGATGGACGATTGATTAAAACGCTTTCCTGTCGATCGACAATATCAATAATTCAACGCTGCGGCATCATTAATGGGATTAGCTTTAGTTTAGATAATCAATCAATTGTAACGGCTGAACAAACTGGAAAAATTAGAATTTGGAATCGAAACGGTGATTTAGTTCAGACAATTAACGCGCATCGAGAAGCGGTTGAAAGTGTTGCAGTGAGTCCCAATGGTAAAGTGATTGCTTCAGCAAGTTGGGACAATACTGTTAAACTCTGGAATCGGAACGGTGAAGCGATCAAGACAAAGACCGTGATGAAACACCAGAAAGCCATCTACAGCGTTAGTTTTAGTCCTGATAGCGAACGGTTGGCAACGGCCGGACAGCATGGCGACATCAAGCTCTGGGATCTCAACGGAAATTTGGTCAAACAGTGGACAGCCCACCCTCAACAGGTCAATAGTCTCAGCTTTAGTTCTGACAATCAAACGCTGGCATCTGCAAGCAACGATGGCACCGTTAAACTCTGGAAACAGGACACATTACTCAAAACCTTGACCCGCAAAAATGGATCAGTTTACAGCGTTGCTTTTAGTCCTGATGGTCTGAGTTTAGCGGCTGCTTATCAAGACGGCACAATCAAGCTTTGGCGTGTCTCAGATGGCAGTGAGATTGATAGCTTTCAAGGACACAAAGGAGCCGTTTATGGCGTGAGTTTTAGCCCTGATGGTCAAAAGCTGGCAACCGGAAGCTATGACAACTCGGTGAAACTTTGGAGAATTCACAATCCGCTGCGGCAAGATCTCAAGGCTCACACAGCGGAGGTCAACAGCGTCAGTTTTAGCTCAGATGGGCAAATCGCTTCTGCGGGTCAAGATGGCAGCGTCAAACTCTGGAATTTGGCATCCACTGATGCGACCGATTTCACCTTTCTCAAAACGCTGACTCAAGGTTCTAATTGGCTTCAAGCTGTCAGTTTTAGCCCCGATGGGCAAATGGTTGCGATCGCCAGTCGAGATTCAACAATCAAACTTTGGAATCGCAATGGCGCACAAATACAAACGCTAAAAGGACACAAAAATCGAGTCTACGCCGTTAGTTTTAGCCCTGACGGACAAACGATCGCTTCCGCAGGCTATGATGCCACAATCAAACTCTGGAATCGAAATGGAGAACTTCTGAGAACGCTCAAAGGTCACAGTGGTCGAGTCTACAGCGTTCGATTTAGCCCGAATGGACAGCGTTTAGTTTCAGCAGGAGGCGACGAAACGGTGCGCGTGTGGACTCCAAACGGACAGTTGCTCAGTACGCTACGGGGACACAGTGGCAGAGTCTATGGGGTGGCTTTTAGTCCAGATGGGCAGATGATTGCATCCGTGGGCAACGATGGAACGGTGCGATATTGGGAGTTGCCCGATCTGCTGAAGCAGATACCTCTTCGAGGTCGCTTACTCAAAACGTTTCAGGGGGATGAAGGCCCTGTTTACACGGTGAGTTTTAGCCCAAATGGTCAGACGGTTCCTTCGGAGTTGCGCGGAGCGCTAATCGCAACGGGTGGTCAAGATGGCAGCGTCAAATTATGGAGTCGGGATGGCAAGCTAATCAAAACTTTGAGGGGACATCGAGATGTGATCGAGAGCGTGAGTTTTAGCCCGAATGGTCAGATTTTAGCGTCGGCAAGTCGTGACCATACGATCGTTTTGTGGCGTTGGGATCTCAATCTACCGGAGCTATTAGATCAAGGTTGTGACTGGCTCCACGATTACTTGCAAAATAATTCAAATGTGAGTGAGGACGATCGTAGCCTCTGTCAAAAGCGCTCGTAGCGCACCTTCTATTTTTTAGCAAGCGTTCGTATCGTTGAGCAGAAATTGATCCGATCGCACCCGCTACATTTCGAGACGGCAGTACTGCCAAAAATCTCAATCGAATCAGCCAGGCAGTGTTCAAACCAGTTTGTGAAAAATCTGAATCCGCCATCTCCATCACGTTCTCAATTTGGGAGGATGAGATCAAGTGCGCGGATCTTATGCACCGAGAATGATTGGAGCAGAGAAAATAGAAGATGATTGTACGATCGTCGCTACTGTTGATCCTGCATTAAGAGCAAAGATAGAGATAAAGACTTTAGAATATGGCGTTGCATAATGAATGGATTGAAATCAATACCTATCGAAGTTGGCAGAGGTTGAGCATGTCGGAAAGGTGCTGAAAGAATTTGGCGAGAACTATGTAATTAATAGCGATTAGTGGAGACATTAGTGGAGACAATGCAGTAGCGAAAGGACACAAAATTGATCGCCGATCGTCATGGGAATCGCTTCGATTTGACAATTAATCTGAACGCTGCCTAAGTCAATCGTTTCTCGCCCTCTGTAGGGATATCCGGTTTCGTAAACAGTGCAAATTTGGGAATCATTGCAGACAGATTTGTGTTTGGGAATAAAGCCACCGCTCCATGATTGAGTTTGGGTTCTCCACCAGATCCGTAATTTCTTTTCGGGATTGTCGAGTTTGTGTTCGGTGGGTTTGAGTGAGTAACGCCAGACAATCAGTGCAGCGTTGTCAGATCCTTGCTGGATCATTCTCACCAGCGTTGCTAAAAGTGATGTTTGATAGGTTGCTGAAAGTGATCGCGCCGTCTCAAAAGAGATTCCCAAATCATTGAGGCGAGGAATAAAGGACGATCGCGGCATTAACAAATCGGCGGCACCCTGATCACAGAGGCTTTCTTTGCGTTGTTCGCTCCAGGGCAAGGAGTTGGCGATCTCTAAGTGAGCGTCAAACAACAGTTCCATCAATTCGTGTCCTTCGGTAAAGCGCTGTCGAGCGATCGGATCATCTTCTTTGATCAAAATCGTCCCGGTGTTGCTGTCGATGAGAATTCCCTGCTGCTCATCCAGCGGTGCGCGAATGGGACTGGGAATGCCAAAGTGGTTGTAAATCAGAGAGAGATCGATCGCAAGTTCATCGCTTAATCCAGCCGATCGCCGCAAAAAGTCCACGTATAAATAGACATCTTCCTCACGTTGGAGGGCGCCATAACGAGCCAAAAAAGCATGTCCAGGATGGCGATAGTTCATAAATCTGCCCGATCGACGGCGACGGTGAGCGACTCGTTGATTTTATCCTTTTCCCATTGTCACCTTGATCACGCTGTAGAGAAGCTCCCATTTTTCGGGAGTGGTAGGTTGTTGTCCGCGATATTTGAGTCGAGCCAGCATGATCACATCGTCAGGCGGCAGTTTCGCAGATTTGGCAAATTTAGCGAGACTTGGCGGCAATTTTGGCTCTTCTTGTGTCGTCAAATCAGGGGATTCTTCCTTAAGTCCCAAGGTGGCGGAGAGTTTTTCACGAACTTGCCAGGAAAGGTTGGTGGCTTGCCCCCGCTCGATTTGAGATAGATAGTTGCGAGAAATCCCGATCTTTTGGGCGAGGTCTTCCTGGCTGAGGTTTTCTTGGAGGCGACGATCGCGAACTTGTTGTCCAAAGTGATTCATAGCAGTTGTGATAACTATAGTTTGCAAAATTTGTCATCAGACATTGCGTTAGCCACAACATTCTGATAAAGTAGTACATACGAACCGTAAACCGTCGTTCACATTCTACTCCTACTCCAGCAATAAATATCAATTTTAGATACAAATTTTTTACGCGCGATCGCTTACGAGAATTCATCCCAAAAACTATCGTCAAACGAGGATCTGCTATGAATTCCAAACCGATCTGGCAATGCAAAAGTTTAAGTCAAAACTCAAAGCCACGACCACAAAAATCTAGAAAAAAACTCAGCAAATTCTGGCAGCGGTTCACCATGCAGCAGATTGATTGCTCGATCGAATGGCACATCCGCAACTGGAATCTGAGCGGCTATTTGGACGATCTCATGGATGATCGCTAAACCAATCGCCTTCACCTACTCAAAATCGTTAGCTGCACCTGGCTGATTGAGAAATTCTTCGGCAGATTTGCCCGCAGGCAGGGCCGGTGAACTGGTCGTAGAAGGTTCTGTCTTCGTGTCGGGCTTGGTCGCGTCGGGCTTGGTCGCGTCGGACTGGGCAGGCGATGAGGGGACAGCACTGGCAACCGAAGGCGCGATTGGGACTTCAATAATCCGTTGCCAACTCACATCACCCGATGGTTCGATCGTAACCTGAATTTTGTCTGTGGGATTCGCTTTCGCAATCACTTTCCCATCTTTTTCTGATTGTGCAGGCTTCTCTTCGGGTTTGCTGTCTGATTTCTCTTCAGATTTCACATCTACCGTCGAGGCGTTCTCACTTGATTTACCGTCGCGTTTAATCAATTTGCACTCAAAGATTTCACCGGGCTTCGCTGCTTTGTAAACGCCACTGCCACAATCGACCGTTACCTGCCCCACTTCTTTCTGTAACCCTTCCTGAACAGCCGTTTGAATCTTAGCCATGTTCAGCAGTCCCTTGACGCTAGGAACCTCCCACTGAACTTTGCCCTGACCATCTTGCTGAGTCACCGGAATCGCAAATCCGCTATTAGAATCCAAAATGCCCACGCACTCAAACACTTGCCCTTCGGCAGGCTTAATATCTTTGGGACAAATCACAGACGTTAATGAGGTTCCGCCTTGCTTAACAATGCTCTCTTGAATGGAAGCCTCCATCTGAGCCGCATCCAGCGATCTACCACAACCTGTGAGCGCGATCGCACAGCCGACCACTCCCAAAAAACCACGAATAGAAAAACGAATTACGATAGCAAACCTCCTCATAGAAAAAACGATTTAGGGATGCAGTTGAGGAATGCGATCGTACACTGGAGTCATCACCCCTAAATAACTTTCTTTCGTTAGAGTATCAAAATTGAGAATGAGTTTGGTTAATAAAAGGTAATGGTTGGGATAATAGTCGATTAATCTTAAAAAGTCATGGATGGACAAGCGTTCAGTCGGCTCATCTTCGGTTTGTTGGTGACGTTTGCAATTGTTTTGAGCAGTCAACTTGTAGCCTCTATGCACCCTCCTATCGAGCTTCTGAGCGATCCATTTTTGCAGCTTCCAACTGAGTCATCTGTGCGCGTTGTCTGGTTTACGGAGTTTACGGGCCGCCACACGGTTTCTTATGGGACAAACTTTGAGCGACGAGCGATCGCGACGACCACAAAACTCAGCCGCACCCGCGAAGATCAAAATTCTAGAGTCGCAGAACAAACGCAGGATGGACAAAAATATCAACGTCCGATCGACCGTCCGATTTGGCGACACGAAGCTATCGTAGAAGGCTTGAAACCAGGACAGCGCATTCCCTACCGGGTGACGAGCGTGCGCGAAGATGGTCGAGCGATCGCCAGTAAGTCTTTCACTTTAGCGCCCAATCCGACTGTGGGAACTTCTCTAAAAATTTTGCTCACGTCTGACCATCAACTCAAACCAATGGTGCCTGCCAACCTGCAAAAAGTGGTGGACACGATCGGGCGAGTCGATGCCGTTTTTTGTGTCGGTGACTTGATCAATGTGTCCGATCGCGCGTCCGAATGGTTTGATGATAATCGCGGGAATGCCTTCTTTCCTAGCCTGCAAGGTCGGGCAAATTATCAGCTAAATGGTAAGCGGTATCAGGGTGGCGAAATTATTCAACATGCTCCCCTGTATGCAGCGATCGGGAATCATGAAGTGATGGGTCGATGGTCGATGCGGACGAGCTTAAATGAGCAGTTTGACGATGCCATTCCGCGATCGGTAGCTGAGAAATTAGATGGCGCAAAGTTGGATGAATCCTGGCTCAAAAATCATTCTTTTAACACCGATACTTATGAAGAAATTTTCGCCTTTCCAGAAAGTTCTACCGGAAAAAAACGCTACTACGCGACGACCTTTGGTGATGTGAGATTAGTGGTTCTCTATGCGACCAATATGTGGCGAACACCGAGCCTGGAAGCAGACGCAAAAGGCAAATATCGCGAGCGACAATCCGATTTCAATCAGCCCCAAAACTGGGGATATGGTCAGCATATTTTTGAACCGATCGCCCAAGGCAGTCCTCAATATACCTGGCTAGAATCAGAGCTTGAGAGTGCAGCTTTCAAACAGGCGAAATACAAGATTGTCATGTTTCACCATCCGCCCCATTCGCTCGGCGAAAACGTTGTCCCGCCTTATACCGATCCTGTGCCAGTGGTTGCTTCGCAGTTCCCCGAAGGGGTAATCGCCCGCACCAAAGACAAAATCCAATCCATTCGCTATGAGTATCCTCAAGCAGATGATTATTTAATTCGAGATGTCGTACCGCTGTTGGAACGTTCAGGCGTACAGCTAGTTTTCTACGGTCACTCACACTTATGGAATCGATTTGTCAACGCTAAAGGAATCCACTTTTTAGAAACGTCTAACGTAGGAAATAGCTATGGTGCCTATGTGGGAGAGAAACAGCGATCGCTTCCCAAAGATAGTAGAGAAACCTATGCGGCGATCGACAATCCCAATGGATTAAAACCCATCACTCCCACACTCAAACCATTACTAGACGAAACGGGAACGCCAATGCCTTACATCGCCAGCAACGAGATCACAGCCTTCAGTATTTTAGACACCGGAACTGGAATCATCAGCAGCTACCATTTTGACACCAAAGATCCCCAAGCTTCCGTTGTCAAATTTGACGAATTCAAACTCTAAAACGTGAATTTGATGAAGTTTTTTCACTGCATCGTTTTTGGTAACTTCTTTGCTAGAAATCCCTCATCCCTCATTCCTCATCCCTCCACCGCCCCCGGTTGCGCTTCGGGTTTGCGAGTGTACCACCCGGCCCAGGCAATCAGAACCGCTTGCAAAGGCAGTCTCGCCCAATAGAGTGCGGGGATATGAGGAACGTTCTCGATCGCAATCTGATTCACAGCCATATTGATATTCGCGGGAAACACTGCAACAAATAAAGCAATCAATCCCCAAGCGGCCGCCACACTCACAAAAGGAACCAGGAGTCCAATTCCTCCCAAGATCTCAAAGAAACCACTGATGTAGACAAGCGCCAGAGGATACGGAAGTTGGGGTGGCACAATTCTGACATAAGGAATCGGAGTCAAAAAGTGAGTCACTCCCACCACGCTGATCGAAACGGCCAAGATCACTCGCAAAACTTCTTTTCGCCAGCCCGACTGATAACTTGAATTCATAAAATTAAACCTTAAATTAATTCTGAAAATAGCAGTCTGGATGATATCTTTACCTCTACCCGCAGTCAGTAACTTCTCGATCGGGCGTTGCAGATTGGATGTGAGATGTCCTGGAATCAGTGCAAATCTTCTCCTCACAAGACCCTATAGAACTAACCTTCTCCAAAATGATTATGAGAACTGCACAAAAGAAACCGACTCAGAAACGACGGCTGCCAAGGATTAAAATTCTAATTCAAGATGGACGGTTTCAAGTCGTTGGCATGGGAGCCTGGTACTCTTACTGGCGCGACCCTTATCATCTGGTGCTGACGATTCCCTGGATGGGGTTCTTTTGCCTGATCACGCTGACTTATTTGGGCGTTAATTCACTGTTTGCGATCGCCTACCTGTTGGGCGGAGATTGTATTGCTAACGCGACACCGGGATCGTTTCTAGATGCGTTCTTCTTTAGTGTACAAACGCTGGCTTCGATCGGCTATGGAGCCATGTATCCCAAAACGGTGTATTCTAATTCGGTGGTGACCGTTGAAGCGATGTTTGGTCTGGTGGGCATCTCGGTGCTGACCGGGTTGGCGTTTGCCCGCTTCTCAAAGCCAACGGCTCGTGTGGTCTTTAGTCGAGTTGCGGTCATCGCTCCCCACGAAGGTCAACCTGTCTTAATGTTTAGAACGGCTAACAAGCGGCGCAATCAGATTTTAGAAGCACAGATGCGGGTCTACCTGATGCGCGATGAAGTGACCAGCGACGGACAACACATGCGGCGAATTCACGACCTGACGCTGCTAAGAAGTCAAACCCCAGGCTTTAATCTAAGCTGGACAGTAATGCACGCGATCGACGAGTCCAGCCCGCTTTATGGATACGATGCTGACGCATTGGTGAAGATGAATACGTCGATCGTGATTTCTCTAAGCGGCATTGACGAAACGGTGACTCAAGTGGTTCATGCTCGCCATACCTACGCGGCTCAAGATATCTTCTGGAACCACCGCTTTGTTGATATCATTCACTTTACCCAGGAGGGACACCGCTACATTGACTACAACCAGTTTCACGAGGTCACTTCTTTAGAAGCGGTCACAGGCTGAATGGGTTTGACCACAACTCGCCCGTTTTCGACCACGGTGCAGCTTTTGGGAGGGGCTGAATAAGTCCGGCAATCTGGCTGATGGCAATCACTTTGATTTTGATGATGCTGCATTTCAGATTGTTGGTTGAGAACAGAAATGCAGCTACCAACCCCCGCAGACGTAGAGGTAGACATAAAAACTGTATTGAACACTACCTATATTATCGCCCCGATCGCCCTCGTTGTCTCCCATCTTTATGAGGATTTGACGGCTCAATCAGGAAAAAATAGAAGTGATCGTCATTCAATATACCTGTAGAAATTTGACCAGACCTATAATAGGAGCGATCGTGAGAGCGATTGTCCGATTTGGCTGATCAAGCTGAAATTTTTTGAGATTCATGGCGCTACCTTCTCAACTAAAATCCCTGGGAATTCTCAATAAGCTTTCAGCCCTGCGGGGCATTGAGTACCTGATTTTGGATCAGCAGTTCTGTATTTTGGAACATTCTGCTGGCATTTCGCGATTCTCTAAGGTGCCTGTTCAGTCGGGTGAAGACGTGCGATCGAGCTTTCCTGAATTGCGCGGACTTGAAGATCAGCTTGGAGCCGTTTTACACCAGCAGAAACCTGATTTTGAACTCAAAAATATTCCTCGATCGACTCCCCGATCGGCTCCTGTTTATTTCAATCTGACGGTTTTAGAAAATCAAGCCGACGCAGGCTTTGAGAATCAGTTGATCCTTTTAGTCCAAGCGGTAGCCGAGCAGGAGGGAGCAGGGAGCGATCGTCAAACTCAATTACAACTGCAAGCCTCCGAAGCAGAACTTCGTGCCTTATTTGCGGCGATGACGGATGTCGTGATCGTGAGAGACTCTAACGGACTCTGTTTGAAAATCGCCCCCACCAACCTTAGCAACCTTTACAAACCAATCGATCAAATGGTTGGCGCAACGCTACACGAAACGCTGCCACAACTGCAAGCGGACATGATTTTGGCTTACATTCGTCAAGCTCTGGAGGCAAAGCAAACGATTTATGGCGAATACAATATTACCGTTAATCATCAAGAAGTCTATTTTGCTGCAAACTTCTCCCCCATCTCCGAAAATACCGTCATGTTGGTGGCGCGAAATATTACCGCTCGTAAGCAAGCAGAATTTGCTTTAAAGCATCTTTTAGAACAGGAAACCCAACAGCGTCAAGAACTCACCAACAAAAATATCGCTCTAGAAAAAGCAAAGCGAGAAGCCGAAGCCGCCAACCGAACTAAAAGCGAATTTTTGGCAATGATGAGTCACGAAATTCGCACGCCGATGAATGCTGTAATTGGCATGACAGAACTGCTGTTAGACAGTCATTTGACCCCACTACAGCGAGACTTTGTAGAGACGATACGCAACAGTGGTGACTCACTGCTGACCATCATTAACGACATTCTAGATTTTTCTAAAATTGAGTCCGGAAAACTAGCGCTAGAGCGGCGATCGTTCAATTTATTGACCTGTCTCGAAAGAGTTTTTGATCTATTAGCGCCCAGAGCCGCCGAAAAAGGCTTGGAGATGTCTTATCAGATCGATCCCAACACCCCGGATACGATCGTCAGCGATGTGACACGAGTTCGGCAAATTCTTCTCAATCTAGTGGCGAATGCGATTAAATTTACCAACGTGGGCGGGGTGACAGTTTCGGTGACGGTGCGGTCTGCTCCAGCAGATATCTCTTCGAGATCACTTGACCTGAAAACGGCGGATGTGCCCTGTTCTAACGTCATCTGTTTTGCGGTCAAAGATTCAGGAATTGGCATTGCCCCCGATCGCCTCGATCGCTTGTTTCAGCCCTTTAGCCAGGTCGATTCATCCATCACTCGCAACTATGGCGGTACGGGGTTGGGATTGGTCATCAGTCAGCGTTTGACGGAGATGATGGGCGGTGAGATTTGGGTCGAAAGTCAGGTCGGGAAGGGTTCGACGTTTTACTTCTCGATCGTGGTGCCTGCGGTCGCATCAAGTTACCCACCAGCGAATGCAAAAGATTACCCTTCTAATCATCATCAAACTGCGTCAAATACAAAGCTATCGGAACGCTATCCACTCAAAATTCTTATCGCTGAAGATCACGTCGTCAATCAAAAAATGGCACAGCTTTTACTTCAGCATTTGGGATACTGCGCGGATATTGTTAACAACGGGTTAGAAGTGCTAGAGGCGCTCGATCGTCAGGCTTATGATCTGGTTTTGATGGATCTGCAAATGCCCGAAATGGATGGCTTGACCGCGACTCGTCAAATCTGTCAAAAAGCCAGCCGACCCAGAATCATTGCCATGACTGCCAACGCTATGCAGGGCGATCGCGAAGAATGCCTCGCCGCCGGAATGGATGACTACCTCAGTAAACCGATTCGATTAGACACTTTGACGCGAGTGCTCAGTCAAACGCCAACGGTCGAAAGCACCCCACACCTGACAACGCTTTCTTTACCCGCTGCCCTCGATCCAGATGCATTCAGCCTCCTGTGCAACCTGTTTGAGGGCAGCGGCCCCGCTCTGATTGATATCTTTGAGTGCTACCTGAGCGAGGCTCCTCAGCTTGTTTTGACGATCAAACAGTCCCATGTCCAAGCTGATCCGATTTCCCTGGTTCGGGCTGCCCACAGCCTCAAATCGAGCAGTGCTTACCTGGGTGCCAATACGCTTTCTCAACTTTGTGCAGATTTGGAAGCGATCGGTAAAACCAAAACGTTTGAGGCGGCAGAGACTTTAATTGTCCAGCTTGAGAGTGAATACGATCGCGTCAGAATTGCCTTAAAGCGAGCGCTTGAGAAGATTTAGGGAACCGAACTAACGCGCCTCTAGTCAGCTTCTTGAGGATGCTACCTTGATAAGCTAATTTGTTTGCGGTCTGGTAGGCAGAGAATTTGTGAGCATCCTACAATCAATGGGTTGACCTGAATGACTGGCACGGGGCGATAACAGTGAAGCGAAGCGTACGATCGACAAAGACAATTGTGGGAGGGGCGGCGATCGCGTTCCTTTCAATGGCGACACCAGGGTTGGCGGCTGAGAAGCTCAATTTGCGGCTGGGGCCGTTTGAGCAGTCGGTTCGGGTGACTGATTTAGAGAAATTTGCCCAAACGGGAGAGGTTCCTTCAGCGTTGCAGCTTTATTCGCCCGTGTTGACTCCCGAATTGCGAAAAGCGTTGACGAGCCGATTGCAGCTAGACCCCAATTTGGGCAGTCAGGTCGTTGAGGAAATTCTGAAGTCTGCGTCAGGCAAGCGATTGTTAGAAACCTTGCAGCAAGCCTCCCCAGGGCTGACGATCGAGCAGCTTCAAGCCGGATTTTGGCTCGCCGCCAGACAAGCGAATGGACTGGATGCCATCAGTGTGTTGAAGTCAATTCCTCAAGAGACGGTGACGATCGATGTCACGCAAGCGATCGGGGTGGCTTCTCAAGTCAACTTTTCTCTCTGGAAGAGTCAAGCCATTAGTTCGCGATTAGAACGAGATTTGACGCAAAAAGGGGCTGAGTTTCGTCCCACGTTTGACCCCTCGGTTCCGGGTGCGGCAACGGTGCAAAAACAAACGTTCACTTTTAGCGATCAAGCCAGAAATCGCACAATTCCAGTTGATATTTATTCGAGTCAAACGGCTCAAGGGCCGCTGGTTGTCATCGCTCCCGGATTTGAAGCAAACCGGAGTTTTTTGGGATATCTAGCGCGTCATTTAGCGTCTCACGGCTTAACGGTGGCGGCTCTTGAGCACCCTTCTCTCGCCAATCGGGGCATTCCTATTTCTCTCAAATTAGATCAGCTTGTACCTGCAAGTGAGTTTGTCGATCGCCCCAAAGATATTAGTTTTGTTTTGGACGAACTGACGCAACTCAATCAACAATCTGGCACTCTGCAAGGCAAGCTAAATACTCAGCAGGTGTCGGTGATTGGGCATTCTCTCGGCGGCTATGAAGCCCTGGCCCTCGCCGGAGCAGAACTCAATTTGGATGATCTACGCACCTTTTGTCAAAGCGGGAATTTGCTTCAGAGAGTGCCAGCAGATTGGCTCCAGTGTGCGGCATCAGGCTTGCCCAACCGTCAAGTGAATTTACGCGATCGCCGAGTCGTGCAAGCGGTCGCCCTTAATCCTGCGATCGGTCAAATTTTTGGCAAGTCAGGCTTAACTAAAATCGCCACTCCCACTCTAATTTTGACCAGCACAGAAGATACCTTAGCGCCGACCTTTAGCCAACAGCTTCAACCCTTTTCTCAATTGCCCAAACCTAAATATTTGGTAACCGCGATCGGCACGACTCATCTCAGTGTCAGCGATCCGGACAACTTTAGTGGCGCGATCGGTGAAGGAACCTTGGTCAAAGAGCGCAGAGGCCAAGAAGTTGCTCCATTGCGTCAGTTTCTTCAGGGTGTGAGTTTGGCATTTATCAAACAGCAAACACCAGAGGCCAAAACATATGAAACGTTTCTCACCTCTGGCTATGCTCAATCTATTTCTACGCCTGGTTTACCACTGCGACTGAATACAGAAATCCCTGCCAGTCTGTCGCGCTGGTTAAAGTTAGCGTCTATTTTCTAATCAGCTTTTTAAGAAAGCGATCGCTGTCTAATAGACGTAAATTCGATCATGAGACAAGTTGATTAGCACAGTTCAATGAACTCCTTCACTTCAGGTTTGAGAGCATTCCCTAAACCTCCCACAATCACTCCCACAACCACTTCCACAATCAAAGGACTTTAAATCAAAGTAAATCAAAGTTCTATAAGTCCCCCAAATTGGGGGGTTGGGGGGCGAAGATCTCAACAACGAAGCGAATAACTCAATCAAATCCACATGTCTTAGCTTGCGCCAACTCCAGCAGGAAACTTGATCTCGGCAGGAGCCTGTTGACCATCGGGCTTGATAGCCTTACCTTCGACAAAAGAGCGTAGCATCCAGGCCATTTCTTCGTGTCCTTCCATCAATCCGGTGAGGAAGTCAGCCGTTCCTTCATCGTGGAATTCTTCGGAGCATTGGTCAATGTGTTCGCGCAGGTTGCGAATAATTTCTTCGTGATCCTCTACCAGGTTTGTCACCATACCATCCGAGGGAGGCACATCACCTGTGTGTTCTTTGATTGTGGAATACTGCAAAAATCCTTCTGCTGTGCCGACAGGGAAGTTGCCCAGAGTGCGAATCCGTTCTGCGATCGAGTCAATGTTTTCACTCAAAATCTGATATTGCTCGTCCCACAATTGATGCAGTGAACGAAACTCAGGGCCGGTGACATCCCAGTGATATTTTTTGGTTTTGATCACTAACAGGTAGGTGTTTGACAGGTCACGGTTCAAGAGTTCACAGACACCCTGACGCTGTTCATCCGTTAATCCAATATTTAACTTACGCATTTGAATCGCTCTCCAGCATTGCTGTACTTTGACTATTGCAACAAATCGCAACCAATCTGAGCATCAGTCATAAGGAGGAAGGGCAAGGTGAACGCGATCAATTCCCCGCCTCAAAAGGTAGATTTCCTTCTTACACTGAAATGGCACGGTTCAGGAATTTGCGATGTCAGAACGTTTGGATCGACTTGAAGCCATGATGGAAAGTCAGTTTGCCCTCAATGCTGAACTGAGAACAGCGATCGAGATTCTCAACAATACTGCACAAAGCCAACGACAAGAAAGCGCCGAACTGCGAAAAACAGCCGAAGCCTTTTTACAAGTCGTTCAGCGACATCAGCGAGACATTGAGCTTCTCACAACCGATCGTCAACATCGCAGCGATCGACATGGCGCTTAAACAGGACTCACCTTAGCCCGATAGAGTAAGCGATCGCCTTGACGATATCCCGCATAGCGCACTCTGACCAATGCTCCGATTTCTGCGGTGCCGTCCATTAGTTGGTGTTCTCGAGGATTGTAGGGAATCTCAGCAGCTACGGAAGCGATCGCTTCAATTCCCCAGTCTGCCAACAGTCGCTCAACAGGACGCATTAAGGGAAGCAATTTTACAGCAGCTAGCTGCGAATTTTGTTGTGCTGCATAGCTGGCCGCCGACCATTGTAAAATCCACGGCTCTAGCGTTTGTAAACTCACTTGCTGAAATTCTTGCCACAGTTCTTGACGCTGTTGGGTTAAGCGTTCTTGAAGGCGTTGGTATTCCTGTTGATAGTCTTGTTGGGTGGATGAAGCGTTATCATCGACAGACAGTGTGTGAGAAAGTGTATCTTGGGTGAAAGCTGCGAGAAAGTTAGAGAGTGTAATTCCCAAAGTTTCTGCTAGTTTTTGTAACATCTCGACCCGCATCTGTCCGATTTCACCTCGTCGCAAACGCATCACTTGCTTTTCAGAAACACCCGACTTTTGAGACAGTTGTTTAAACGTAGAAATCCCCCCCAACTGCATGAAGTGCTGCAACTGAGGGGTAAAATTTGTCTGACTTGATTGAGTCATCGCGTTACGAGAAGACTGAACACTCTAACTCATAACCCAATTCGGTGAAGTTTTTTCGCTTTGTTATTCAGCACTTTTGCCCCCCAACCCCCCAATTCTGGGGGACTTTCAGACAAGCGTTCTCTAACTCAGGACGAGATTGCAACTTCAGACCGGATTCAGGACAACGAATGCAGAACGACTAGAATTTTTTCATCCCTCATCCCTCATCCCTCATCCCTCCTCGCGAAGCGGAACGAAGTTCTCCCTCGCTCCTACTCCAACAAACTTCTCAACATCCAAGCCGTTTTCTCGTGAGTTTGCAGACGTTGGGTGAGCAGATCGGCCGTGGGTTCGTCGCTGGCAGATTCGGCAATGGGGAAGACCGATCGTGCCGTCCGAGCCACCGCTTCTTGTCCTTGCACCAGGAGACGAATCATCTCTTCGGCTTTGGGGACACCAGGGGTTTCTTCGATCGAGCTAAGTTTCACGTATTCGCTATAGGTGCCAGGAGCCGGAAAGCCCAGCGAGCGAATGCGTTCAGCAATTAAGTCAACGGCCAGCGCCAACTCGGTATACTGCGTCTCAAACATCAGATGGAGCGTGTTAAACATCGGGCCGGTGACGTTCCAATGGAAGTTGTGAGTTTTGAGATACAGCGTGTACGTGTCAGCCAGCAGCCGAGAAAGCCCTTCGGCGATCGCTTTGCGCTGAGATTCTTCGATACCGATGTCGATGACTGGATTGGTCGTTTGAGTTGCCATAGTTTTCTCCTGAATGGTCTTCCAAATAATTGTGAAAAGAGAACGGCAGGCTTAAGTGATTTAACTGCCTTTAAGAAAATAGCCGAAAGCGTCAGATTCTCAAAGTTTCTAAGCAAATCGCCTCACGCTAAATGTCTTTGCAACACCGATCGCGGCGCACGTCTGACCCGGCAGAGAATCGTTTCGTGCCCCAGACGACTACAGGCTTCGTAGCGGTGACAGCCAGAAAAGCCATAAAACTGGCCGTCTACTTCTAACACATCGATCGGTTCTTGTAAGCCAATCTGGGCGATCGACTCCATCAAGGCCGCCACTTTAGTCTGATCGTTTTGCCGAAACAAAGGGCGACGAATTGCTTGAATGGGGATTTCTTGTACCCTAACCATACGCTACTCTTTTGGGTGACTTCTAAATCATACTCGTTATGACTACGGCTTGACAACTTATTTTGCTAGATTCGGTGTGAATGCGCTCAAATTCCTCACTTCGGTTGCGACTTCGGGAAGCCTCCTAAATGCTCCACAAGTGAGGGACTTTGAGCTAGATGTAAACGAGTCCTCTTATCCGAAAGTCCCCCAGAATGGGTAGTTGGGGGGCAGAAGATCCAAACAACGCAGCGAAAAAACTTAATCGACCTCACCGAACTTTAAATGATGCCAACTTCAGACTCAAACCACGATCGCTCAAATCGACATCCCAAATGCTGTTGGATTCTCAGCAAATCTTGTTCAGCGCTGTTGAGGCAGTTGGTAGCGCCTGGAGAAGGCGTAATGTTAAATCGAATGCCGTTTCCAGGGTCGATTTCTGCCTGACCGAGAATCAGTTTTTGCTGCGTTTTGTCGATAAGCTGAGGACGAATTCCCCCCACGCCATGCGCGAATTGTAGATCACTCAACTGTAACGAGGGCACAATTTTTCGAGCATCTTGTAGAAATAGGCGACGCTCAACCAGCGGCACTTCAAACGCCATATTCTTGAAAATGTAGTTACGAATGTCAGGCACTTTTAACAAATCCCACAAAACGCTAACCACTTTTCTATCGAGACGCAGCACTTCCAAATATTCGCCCAACGTCCGCAGGTGATAGCGTTCCAGTAAAGGCAGCGGCAGGGCGGTAGGGCCAAATCGCGTCTTACCGGGCACCGTCACATCAGGGTCGCCATGAATCGCCGCAAAAGGCAGCTTATCGTTTTGCACCGTGTAAACCTTGCCGTTGAGAACCTGGGGCGTAAAGTAAAAATTGCCCGCGATCGGCAAACAAGAATACTCCAATCCGATTCCCATGCGGTGAGCAAACAGTAGGCTGTGTCCCCCCGCTGAGACGACCACAAACCGCGCCATCAACGTGTCCTCAGCCGTCGTGATCCGGTAGTTTTTGCCGACTGGCTCGATCGCTTGCACTTGAGTTCTGAGTCTCAAGTCGATCGTTTTGTCGGTCGTTTGCGCCTGATCGACAAAGGATTGGGCCAGAGTGCCGTAGTTGATGGCGGTGTATTCATTAAGTAGGGCGATCGCGGCTAGAGATTCGGGGCGATCGTGCCCATTGAGATTGACGACATTGGGTTCGACCTCAGCGATTTGAGCTTTCTCTAAAAACTGCATTCCGCTAAAGTGAGGCTGAAATTCTGTATAGCGATGGTGCAAAAGCTCACATTCTAAATCGCCAATTCCCAACACCATTTTAGGAAACTTGTAGATCACCTGGTCTCGAACAGCAGGCGGCAACTGCTCCCCATAGCGCACCAGCATTCGAGCGGCCCGTCTGACTTTTAGCGCTTTTTCTAGCGTGTAGTTAGTCTCAATGTCGCCACAGTGAATCGTCTGACTATTGTTGGTTGCTTTAGAATTGACGGCTGCGATCGTCGGATACTTCTCCAACAGTGCGACTCGTTTTAAGTCAGTAAACTTTGACAACGCATACAGGAGGGCCGTTCCTGTTACCCCACCTCCAATGATCACAACGTCATATTCCGCCATGCTATCCCCTTGAGCGATCGTGCTTATTTTCTCTATTGTGTCGTAAGTGGCTCTCGATCGGGAAGGTACAAATTTAGTTAAGATTCCACTGAGTGCTTTTGAACGGTTCTAGTTTGTGTTGGTTAAACATTCAACTTGGTGTTTCTCTGATAAATGGTTAAGTTTGAAATTAGCATTGACGTTAGCGTTCTAGTTTGACGGTGAATGACTATGAATTGTTCATGAATTGCAGATGAAACTGGGGCGATTGATTTAGGATGAACGAGGTCTAATTTTAATCTATTAGAGAGGCGCGAGGATTGGGCAATTTATCCATCGAAGAGCAAGCATGGCAAGCACTTGAAGAATCCATTGTCTATTATCAAGGACAACCCGTGGGCACGATCGCCGCCCTTGATCCAGAGATTGCGGCATTGAATTATGACCAGTGTTTTATTCGAGATTTTATTTCTTCGGCACTGTTGTTTTTAATGCAGGGCAGACCTGAGATTGTCCGCAATTTTTTAGAAGTCACGCTCAAATTACAGCCCAAAACAGGACAGCTAGACTGCTCAAAACCCAGTCGTGGCTTGATGCCTGCTAGTTTCAAAATTGCGTCATTTAACGGGCAAGAATATATCAAAGCAGACTTTGGCGATCATGCGATCGGTCGAGTGGCTCCCGCGGATGCCTGTTTGTGGTGGGTGATTTTGCTGCGCGCTTATGTGATTGCGACTCAAGACACTGAGCTAGTTGAGCGAGAAGATTTTCAAGAAGGCATTCGTCTAGTTTTAGAACTGTGTTTGGTGACGCGATTTGATATGTATCCGATGGTGCTGGTTCCTGATGCGGCTAGTATGATCGATCGTCGCATGGGCCTATATGGACATCCGCTCGATATTCAATCGCTGTTTTATGGTGCGCTCAAAGCGAGTTTGGAGTTGCTGACTCCCAATCAGACAAACCAGTTTATGATTCGAGCCGTCAAAAACCGTCTTGATCCGTTGCTCAAACAACTACGAGAACACTATTGGCTAGATCCAGAGCGGCTAAATGTGATCTATCGCTTTCAAGTCGAAGAATATGGCGAAGAAGCGCTGAATCAATTCAACATTTATTCTGACTCGATTCCGTTTTATCGGTTGGCTAACTGGCTGCCCGAAGCGGGGGGCTTTTTGGCAGGTAATTTGGGCCCGTCCCAGCTTGATTGCCGCTTCTTTTCGTTGGGCAATTTGATGGCGGTTATCCTGTCACTAACGACTGAACAACAATCGCACAAAATTCTCAACTTGATCGAGCTACGCTGGAGCGATCTAGTGGGTCAGATGCCGATGAAGCTCTGTTATCCCGCCCTCGAAAACTCGGATTGGCAGATCGTCACGGGGGCTGATCCCAAGAATCGTCCCTGGTCATATCACAATGGCGGAAGCTGGCCCGTTCTTTTGTGGATGTTGACAGCGGCGGCCAAAAAAATGGGTCGAGGCGAATTGGCTCACCATGCGATCGCCGTTGCAGAACGTCGGCTCGTCCAAGACCAATGGGCTGAATATTACGATGGCCCAGACGGTCGGCTCATCGGCAAAGAAGCGCGAAAATTTCAGACCTGGACGATCGCGGGTTACTTGTTAGCCAAGGAGTTGATCAAAAATCCCGATCACTTAAAGCTAGTGACCTTCTGGGAAGGGATGAGGGATGAAGGATGAGGGATGAGGGATGAGAGATAAAAGAAGGGATGAGGAATGAAGGGTAAAGATGCCAGAGTTGATAACGTTTGCTTGATTGAGTTTTTTGGCTTCGTTGTTTGGGGCTTCTGCCTCCCAAGCTGCCAGTTTTGGGGGACTTTAAGACAAGATTTGTAGTTCAAAATCTCTGGCTTATAGAAGATTTATAGGCGTTTCAAAATCTACAATTGCGGCATTTCACCACACGTCAATTCTGAGCCGTAAACGATTCATCCCTTATTCCTTCTTTTATCCCTCACTAATCAATCGCAACAGTTCATCTGTGGAGACTTTGCCGCTCATCTCTGTTCCTTCTAATAAACTGTCGGCCAGGTCGCGCTTGTGGTGGTGGAGATTGACGATTTTCTCCTCGATCGTACCCTCCGCCACGAGTCGATAAATGGTGACAGGGCGGTGCTGACCGATGCGATGGGCGCGATCGGAGGCTTGATCTTCTACAGCAGGATTCCACCACGGGTCCATGTGAATTACATAGTCAGCGGCGGTGAGATTGAGTCCAGTTCCTCCAGCTTTGAGGCTGATTAAAAACACATCGCCATTGCCCGATTGAAAGGCATCGACTCGTTTTTTGCGATCGCCCGCCGGGGTACTGCCATCCAGATATTGATAGCGAATATTTTGGCGATCGAGATAGTCGCGAATCAGATGCAAATGATCAACAAACTGACTGAATACCAGCGCTTTGTGGCGGTTGTCTAATAGCTCTGCGAGGACTTCTCCAAACAGTTGTAGTTTGGCACTGGGCAACGTCATATCAGAACTGACTAGCTGTGTATTACAACAGGCGCGACGTAGCTTCATGATTTCTGCTAACACTTGCAGATGTTTTTGTCCCGCGGCCGCATCGCTGTTTGACAGTTTAGAAATGGCTTCTCGGCGCAGCGCTTCATAAAATGCCATTTCCTCAGAACTTAGCTCGACGTTTAGCACGATTTCCGTTCGAGACGGGAGTTCCTCTAGCACCTGATTTTTGGTACGGCGCAAGAGAAAGGGTTGAATTAGTTTTTTGAGTTGGTTGCGGGCTTGTTTGTCGCCATATTTCTCAATCGGTGTAGCAAATCGTTGATTAAAACTTTCTAACGAACCAAGCAAACCGGGATTGATAAAGCGAAAGAGATTCCACAGTTCGCCAAGATGATTTTCGATCGGCGTTCCCGTCGTCAATAGTTTGAATCCGCCCTGCAAATTCATCGCGGCTTGCGATCGCTTGGTTGCAAAATTCTTGATCGATTGGGCTTCGTCTAAGACGATCGTTTGCCAGGAAACTTTAGCCAATTTTTCCGCCAGTTCTTCTTGCTGCAACAAGCCATAGCTGCATACCAACACGTCAAACGGCTGCAAATCATCTAATACTTTTTGGCGATCGCCGCTCCCAAATTGAATCATATTCAGCGTCGGTGCAAATCGTTGGGCCTCGCTCATCCAATTCATACAAACCGATGTAGGCGCGACAATCAGCGTGGCACCCTGGGGCGCACGAGTCAAAATCACCGCCAGCGATTGCAGGGTTTTGCCCAATCCCATATCGTCTGCGAGACAGGCACCGACCCCCCAATGAGCCAGCCGTGCCATCCAGCGAAAGCCGTCGATCTGATAGTCGCGTAGGTCAGCCTGCAAAGTGGAAGGTAATTCTGGTTCCAGGGTTTGCACTTCTTTGAGACGTTGAATGTGAGCTTTCCAGTGTTGATCGACTTTGAGATCGCCCACTTCATCAATCCAGTCTTCGATCGCCAAAGCCGCCAGAGGATGAATTCGTAGCCCTTTTCCCTGTTTGTCCCCATAGGTTCGCAGATCGTCCAACCGTTTGCGAAACTCTTGCGTCAGGGCGACAAATTCACCATTACCAAGCGGAATAAATCGACTCGAACTTTGTCCCACCAATTCCATCAAGCGTTGCATATCGAGAACGCGATCGTCATCCAGCCTCACTTCACCTGTGGTATCAAACCAATCATTTTGACGTTGAATTTTTAGTTTAAAGTCATTCAGTCCAGCATGATGACTGACGCGCAGTTTTTCACCTTGAGGCCATTCTAAAATGACGCGATCGGCTATATTTTGCAGTTCTAAAAGTAACTCTAAACAATCTTCTGGATCTTCAATGAGCCATTCTCCATCGAATTCTTCATAGTGAGACAAAGTGGAACAAGCCTCGATCGCACTCTGGGCCAATTGCTTTTCTTCGCGCAGATTTCGTGTGGTTTGGAGCCGTTTACCTTCGATCTCTGCCAGAACGATCGCCCCACCCGCCCCCGGACGATAATAAGAGCCACCTTGAGCAAACGGACGCACCAACACCGCCACTTTTAGCCCCGTCCCCGCAGGCAATAGGTGAATGTGAGGTTTGGGATCAGAGGGCACTTCTTCGGCAACGACACCGCCCCCAATGTCAGAATGCACCGTCACAATGCTAGAGACCGCCTGAATCGCAGCCAGTACCCGTTCTTTGGCGGCTGTGGGCACTTGTAAGCGATTTTCCTTACCCAAGATTTCTGCAATTCGTCGATGTTCGGCGGTGATTTCGATGACCTTCAGACGAGTCGGAGTTTCCTTGATGGCGAGAATCTTTTTGTCTCCCTTGAGGTCGGGTGAAAACTGTAGCGTTAACTGATCCCCTTTGCCTTTTTTGACCAGGAGTTCGGGTTCTCCTTTGACGACTTCAATTTTCGTCGCTGGCGTTGCGTCCCAAAAAACGAGTGGATGACCGATGAGAGAAACGATCGCTCGTTCGCCAAAGGCATAATCGATCTGACCGTAGTAACCATAGTTGTAGGCTTTGAGGTGAGAGCAGACCTGAACATCCTGCTGCGTCAAATAGCTAAAACTATTGGGATTGGTCAACCGTTTGAGGGCGATATTGCGACCCTTGCCCCATTCTCCTTTGGCGTTGAGGGCTTGCTCACGGGGTTGGAGCAGACAGCCCGACGTTGAGTAGGTGACAAACCAGGCGAGACGTTGATGAGTTTCAGATTTGGCGGCAGGCTGGGGGTCTTTGTGCAGATTGGTCAAGGCAGTCAGGCAGAGTTCCCACGGCTCCTGATGTTGAATCAAACCAGCCAAAGGAACAATGCCGTTTTCTTGACGCACTTTACCTAATGGACTGCGAGGTTTGAGCCGCAACAAAATTTCGCCCGTTTCCAGCATGAGCCAGCGATATTCAGCGGATTCAGCTTTGCGATAAAACGGCTCCAGCAGCTTAGGCAGATGAGTTTTGGCATAGTTGGCATCTACCCACAAAACGCACAGCGCCAGAAACAGAATCTCTAAACTGTGACTGGTTGAGTCGGGAGCCAGGCTAATTACAAACTCTTTTTGCGAGAGATCGCCCTGCTGAAATTGAGCGACTTTTTCTAGCGCCACATAGATCGTACTGAGCCAGTGTTTTGCTTGTCGTCCCAGCCCTGCATAGATTTCGGCTCGTTTGAGACTATCGCCCGATCCCTTTCTGAGCAAGGCTAATACAAAAAACAGTCCACCGACTGAGTGAAAGTAGGCTTTCTTTTTGCCGTGGCCTTTCTGGAGAGCAGTGAGGGCGATCGTATACTCTCCAATTGCCGCGTCATCTTCTCCCCGCAAAAAGTGTAGCCATCCTCTCAAAGCGGCGGTGCTGGTGCGGTAAGGCTCAGAGAAGCGATCGCAGATCTCCTGAGCTTGTGACAACTGACCCCGCAGGAGCAACTGTTCGGTAAGCAGAATGCGCTGCATGTCGGCACTCGACGCTTTCTCACACTCCGATCGCAGCAGCGAAAAGGCTTCAGGTGCAGGAGTCAAATTTAGAAGCGAATCGTTGAGAATGCAAATCAGGGCCGTTTCATACAATTCCTGGGGCAATGTGCAAAACCAATCGGCATCAAAGGGATTGTTGCAAACCCGCGTTAGAATGTCGCCAATTGAAACTTTGTTGAGATGATAGCTATATCTTTCGTAATCTTCTAACTGTTGCTCGATGTATTTAACATCTTTGCGATAGAGTCCAATCCGAACTTCGCGAATCAGTTGTTGTTCATTCTTAAAGTTACGTGGCCCCTGGTCTTTCCAGCGTTGAGGAATGGGTAAAAATCGCTCGATCGCACTCACAAATGCCTCAAACCGTCCCGCCTTTACAGCATCACGAGTGGCAACTTCCACCAATAGCGGATTGCACTGAGGCCCCTGTCCGCCCTGCTGAATAATTAATTGAACTTCGAGTAAGCGATCGAGATAAACCTTCAACGTCGAACTGACAAACGCCTTGTCTCGTGCATCTCGTGTCCCGGTGTGGTTGACGCAGTTTAGAAATGCAGTTCGGCTGACTGGCTCATAGATGACTGAAAGCAACTGAACGATCGCGCGATCGGGAGCCGCCAAGTTTTGATAGTTCTCAATTAGCTGCTGACGAAGCTCTGTTAGATTTGGTTGAGAGTCAGTCATAGCACTTGATGGAGACAAGAGTTGATAACACTAAAAACAATGTTCTCAAGATCTAATTCTAACCATTTAGAAAATCTCCCCGAACACCATTTGGATTAGTGTACCAGACGCTTAATTTTGAGGAGTTGCAAATCTAGGAGAACACTCACCCAAAATGACAGAAAAGGACAGGGAAACTGAATCCCCCATCCTTTTCAATTCAGACTTTTTAATCTAGAACCTTACCGAGTCATGCTGCCGATCAGGTGCCCGAAGTCCAAGAGTTGATGTACTCGGTTTGCGCGGCGCTGAGGGTATCGATCGAGAAGCCCATTGCCTGCAATTTCAAGCGAGCGATCTCTTGATCCAGCTCTTGAGGAATCGAGTAAACGCCAGGGGTCAGCTTGCCCTTGTTTTTGACAAGATATTCAGCCGCCATCGCCTGGTTTGCAAAACTCATATCCATCACCGCACTGGGATGCCCTTCAGCCGCCGCCAAGTTAACCAGACGACCTTCGCCCAAAACGACGATCGACTTGCCACCCTTGAGCTTGTACTCTTCGGTGAAGTTGCGAACGGTTTGCACATCAGTGGTGCGTTCTTTCAGGGCTTCGAGATCGATTTCAATGTCAAAGTGACCAGAGTTGGAAACGATCGCGCCATCTTTCATCACGTCGAAGTGTTCGCCCCGGATCACATGCTTGTTGCCCGTCACGGTAATGAAGATGTCGCCCTTCGTTGCCGCATCCGCCATCGGCATCACCTGAAAACCATCCATCACAGCCTCGATCGCCGCTACAGGGTTGATCTCTGTCACGATTACGTTGGCACCCATGCCTCGCGCCCGCATTGCCGTGCCTTTGCCACACCAGCCATAACCCGCGACGACGATCGTTTTGCCCGCCAAGAGAATGTTGGTCGCCCGAATGATCCCATCCAACGTGGATTGGCCTGTGCCGTAGCGATTGTCAAAGAAATGCTTGGTTTCCGCATCGTTGACGTTCATCGCCGGGAAGGTCAGTACGCCATCGCGGAGCATCGCCTGCAACCGCACAATTCCTGTCGTGGTTTCTTCGGTCGTGCCGATCAGGTCAGCGAGTTGGTGTTTGCGGTGTTGCACCAGGCTGGCTACGACATCACAGCCGTCATCAATGATGATGTTGGGACGGTGATCCAACGCAATCTGAACATGACGATGATAGGTTTCTGCATCTTCACCTCTAAAGGCAAATACAGGAATTTCGTAGTCTGCGACCAGACTGGCTGCCGTATCGTCTTGGGTCGAGAGTGGATTGCTGGCAATGAGAATTGCATCTGCACCACCCGCTTTAAGGGCGATCGCCAGATTTGCGGTCTCGGTCGTGATGTGGCAGCAAGCAGTAATTTTGACTCCAGCAAACGGCTGCTCTTGGGCAAAGCGATCGCGAATCTGTTTGAGGACAGGCATTTCCCGCCCAGCCCATTCAATCCGCTGTTTACCAAGAGGCGCAAGCGAGATGTCTTTGATTTCGTACTTCGCCCGGACGGGAGTTGCAGTCATGAAGTTGTTTCCTCAGAAAAGTCAAATGTGGGTGTGAGGGATTCGTTCCCCTCTTAAAAAGTTAGCCTGCAATCTTCAGAGTGATCTACTCCAGAGTCAGCCACCTTTATTTCTCAGGGTGAATCTAACACAGGTGAGATCGCTTTGAGTGCCCCGCAGGCGATCGTCTTAAATCAGCCGCAAGCGATCGCAATGCCAGTCACAAGGCATTAGACCAGGCGGACAAGAGGCTGCTGAAGCGTGAGTTTGCGTATACGGAGACCATCCCTGAAGAGGCTATGAACCCCGATTTATCCTTCATCAGGTTCCATAGGTAAGTCAAGTCCAGACCAGAAGCTTGTTCTGCGCTTAATGAGCATGGCACAAATCTCTGCTCAATTGTAAAGATTCTTTAAACCTATCAACTGAACCACTCCGTCGTCACACTGTTCAGTACGTGTGTACTATAATAGGAATCAGTTGAGTTGTTTCCCCATCGCAAGCAGGTTTCAGCCTGGTGTAAGCAAACTTTGTCAGCGACCTTTTGGAGTTGACTCAAAGAGATCGCCCTTAGCAAATGCCAACTTTAATCCTCAGTGCTTTTACTTGACCTCTCTCAATCTTAACTGAAGTCGGAAAGCCACCCTTGACGGGTAAAATCCTGCGTCCAGTCGGAGCGTTTGAAGACGGTAATTGCACCACTCAAACCCCAAAATCTGTAGTGAGCATTGGCTACAATATATCTATCAAAAGAGTGCTTCAATCTATGCAAATTGGTCGCTTTTTCTCCTTACAAAGAGGACGAGTTGGGCAATATCTTTCCCCCAGAGTTTTAGTGGTCAGGCTGCCTTTTCAGCTAATCAAGCCCCAAGCATTTTGCTACTTCGGCTTTGAAAACATCACTCAGGCCCAAAAATTTGCCCAACGTTTGACGGTTTCTGGCTACCTTTTTCAGCTACAGAAAAGTCAATTTATCACCCATTTACCTTACGAAATCAAGCTTCTAGGTCACACCGACCTAGCTAAAGCTCTCGCTTACTGGGATCGACAAGACACCAAACAGTTTGGTCTTAACTCCAAGCCCTCTGTTGCCGCTCCTAAAGCCAAACGAGAAGCCGCGATCGCTTCGAGTCACCCGCAAGGAGTCGCCGCCTAATTTCCTGCCTCCCGCCTCTCTTCCCCTTGTCAATCGTTGTGGTCTTGAACTACAATAGTACAAATGATTCAGGTTCTCATGTCATGACCAAACATTACATTCTGCACCTTGACCCCGCCGCCAAGTACGAATGGGATCGTTGCTCTTTGCGTGACCCCATTACCGCCGATCGCCCCGCCATTGCCGAACTGATTGCCGAAGCCGTGGGTGAGCAAGCTGGCTCTTATTTGGTCGCCGTCAAGATCGAAGTCCAAGTTTTAGAAAAAGCGGCTCCTGCCTCCCAGCCAGTTCACACACACGAGTTGCCAACTCGACCCCTTGCGGGTAACTCCGAGAGATCGGCGCTCCCCCAGCTTCAAGAACTCGTGGCTTAAGGGCTGCTTTTTGTCCGTTGTTCGTAGTCCAGCGTTGATTAAACGCTCAGTCCGCTACTGACCACACCCAATCTTCGAGGAATGCCGTCATGAAACTTCGTTTAGGTCAATATCCCGCCGCGATCGCTCAAGCTGCCCAACATGTGAATGAATTGGAGCAACACATCGCTGAAGTCCGTCAACACATCGCTCGATTAGAAGGCAATGCCGATATGGTGGTGGCTTTTGAAACTGCGCTTAAAAACGACAACCAGCGCAAAGCCCGCCGATTTGAAGTGCTGCAAGTCAACCAAGAATACTCCCGCGCCGTCGATGCTCTCAATCGGGCCACCACCGAAAAATCGAATGCCCTGGCTCATTTAGAGCATTTACGCAATGAGTTTAGCGTCGCCAAACTAGAAACCCGTCTTACGATCGCCCAACAGCTAACCGGACTCGAATCCCGCGAATTGGTTGGTCTGTAATCTCAGTCAATGATTTAAGGATAAGCAGTGGAGCAACTCAAGTTCTGCTGCTTTTACGTTTGAGCTTTCACGTTTGGAGCTTTCACGTTTGAAAGTGTGAAACTAACTTCAGTTCGATGAATCGCCTGCAAATTTAGAAACGCTCCTCGATTTCCCCATCCGTGAGGGACGTTAAACCGCAAATTTGTCAGCAACGCAGCAAAAAAGCTTTATCGCGTTCGCAATTAAAAAAATGACCCTCACCGATCGGCGCAGGTCACTCAGTTGATTCAAGTTCTTCAGAAAAGAGTAGTGGAATAGGCAAATTTATGCAAGGACAAGTGGTGGAGGTGATTCGAGAAATGATGAAAACTCAGGGCATGAGTATTCGCAAAATTTCGGCAGAGATCGCCAAAGAGCATGGAGGAAGCGCCCTGGGCTATACGCAACAAATTCACCGCATTTTGAATGATCCTCAGTACGAACCAACCTTTTCGACCGTTGAAAAGATTCTCTCAGCCCTCAAGTGTTCACTTTGGCAAACAAGTCAACCCGACCTCAAAGCGATCGAATGTCGATTAGAGCATTTGAGCAGTGATGTGGCAGATCTCAAGACGATGATCACATCGCTTCAGTTGACAGTGGAGACGATCGTCACTCATCTCAACCCCACTTGAGAAATTCCGACCCATTCCCTTATCCCTTTCGTATCATAAGAACTAGACCCCGAAGCATAATTTCATCGCACCATGACTCTGATTGTTGTCACGCCTCAAGAGCTTGAGTTTTTTCGCTCAGAATTAGCTGACCACCCCGCTGCTCTGGAAGCGTTGAGAGTCATTGAGGACTGTGACGGTGACTTAGAAGATGCAGCAATCTCATTAGCGATTCGAGCGGGGCAAGAACCCGACACCAACGAGCGCTGGATCGAAGGGTTAGCCAAACGCTGGCGACATATTCTCTGTCATACCGAGATTAAAGAAGGGCTAGAAGATGGGCTGTCAGGCGACGTGATGGACGCGATCGCTGCCGATACCGAAATTCCCTCTAATCTGGTCATCCCGGTGGCTATCTACGTTCTCAAGACAGGGGTGCAAACCTTTTGTCAGCCTTTAGAAGAAAAAATCTAAAGAATTGTCAGTATTTTTTTAAGAAAATAGGTATCCTCGCTAGTTTCACCGCTACAATTAACCACTACACAAGGACATCGGGTTTGAGTTCCGGCAGTGGTTGTGGCGAAATTATGAAAAGAGAACTAAAACGAATCGAAGAAACGTTGAATCAGCTAACGGTTAAGGTTCCTGGCTCGACATCCGTGAGTGCTCCCAACGCTTCTGCTCAAAGTGCGACCAAGGCGCTGTCGTTTGAGGTGCAACCCAGAGCTGCGACCAAGCCACCAGCGACCAAGCCCGTCAGAGCCGCCATCGCTCCCGCCAAACTTTCTGCCCCAGAGGAGTCCGCGACTCAAACCGTTACTCTGGACGCAGAAAAAGTCTTTGTTCAGCCTTTCACTGTCGAGCCGTCAGAATCCAAAATTCCTAATCTACCCAGGCTCAAAACGCCCACCTTTAGCAGCCACAAAAATGGGGCCAATCCCTTTCTAGCCAGCAATCTACTTAAAGAACTGCAGACCACCGTCGAGAGTTGGCAGACTGAGCATCACCAAATTTTGCGTCAGATTCAAGATCTCTATCTGGAAGGCCCGATCGTAGACGGTTGGCTAGAGTCGCATTCTCAAGAGCCAGAGGTCGATCCCTCGGTTTTGCGTCACGCCGAAGTCGATCGCTTGTTGGACTACATCGAAGAAATCTGTGCCAGTCCGGATCAGCAAGTGACTTGTGAAACGCCGCGAACAGGCTATCGATTGTGTGGGCTGAATGCAGACGGTCAGCTTTGGTCTTGTCCTTGTCCTCCCGAACAGGTGCCGAGTCTGAGCCTAGCGATCGCCCGTCACCAAAAACTTCGTCAGCTTCTCGGACGCAAACAACACCTCGAAACTCGCCTCAATCAACTTTCAGAAACCCTCGTCGTCATGCACAGCCATCTTAAAGAGTAGGCATCAGGACAAAAACTTTAAGCGCGCTACAGTCCCTGCAAAGTTTAACCAGAATTCTACGGATCTTGATCTTGCCTGTGTGTGTTGTGATGTAGACAACTCCAAGCGTCAAACCCTCTCTGGAAACTGAAACCATGCCCGACCCCCAGGTATCTGCCATCATCTGTACCCACAATCGGGATCACTATTTGGGACTCGCGATCGACAGTCTCCTCTCCCAGTCATTTGCCGATTTTGAAGTGGTGGTGGTGGATAATGCGTCGAGCGATCGTACCCGCGAAGTCGTCGAAGCTCGCTTGAGCGATCCCCGGTTAAAGTACGTCTACGAGCCAATTACCGGACTTTCGGTTGCTCGAAACACGGGGGCAAAAGCGGCAAACAGTGAGATTCTGGCTTATTTGGATGATGACGCGATCGCCACTCCTGACTGGCTAAAACATCTCTACGAAGCCTATCAGCAGAATGAAAAGCTGGCGATCGCAGGCGGCAAGGTAACCTTACTCTGGGTGAATGATATGACTCCTCCGCCCTGGCTCTCTGATGGATTGGCTGGCAACCTGGGTGCTTACGATTTGGGAGATTCGCTAGTGTATGTCGATCGTCCCGGTTTGACTCCTAGAGGCTTAAATTATTCAATTCGACGAACGTTTTTAGAACAAATTGGTGGCTTTGATCCCAATCTCGGCCGCGTCGGCAAAAACCTGCTTTCTAACGAAGAACTGCACATGACGAATCTGGCCTTGCAAACGGGTTGGCAGGTTGCTTATCTACCCGATGCGCTGGTCGCTCACCATGTCGCTCCTGAGCGCGTCAATCAAAGCTGGTTTCTCAGTCGAGGCTGGTGGCAAGGGATTAGTGAATGTTACCGCGAACAACTCGCAGGCGAGGCGGGTCTAGGGCAGTTTCGTCGGGGCGGTGAGCGGTTGATTCGGGGACTGTACAAAGCGGTCAAGTTTGTATCTGATCCTGCACAGCGGTTTGAAAATCTTGTTTACAGCTATGGTCAAATCGGCTACTTGATCAAAGCGACTCAGGGGCTAGTGTCCCCTACAGCGGGAGTTAAGCGATCGTAACGAGAACAATTTTCCACCAAAAGAGTCATCCGTTATAAGCTACAACTTAACCTTAGATAGAAGCACTCCCGTCAAAAGTGCCTCCGTTCTCTCAGCGATCGAGTCATTAAAAGCGCAATTCATCCCTTTAGAGTTTTTTAGCGTAGTTTGACTGATTTCTCAACTAAAATCTACGAAACAGTTTTTAAGCTGATTCCAAGTGTGTTTCTGTTTTTGATGAGTGTTTGATCAGTTTTAGATTGACTATTTAGCTTGACTAGACCGCTTTTTCTTATTAACTCTCGACGCGATTTGCTATGACTGCGATCCAGGTTTCTACTGACCCTGCGCCCCAGACGACCACCTCGATTCGGCTACTCATTCAGGATGCCTATAATCAGGGTGCGACGGCCCTTTACATGCAGATTGGTCGATCGCCGTTCTTTCGCGTCCACGGAAAGCTGATTCCGCAAGACCATCTACCGATCTTGACCCCCGATCGCTTTAGTCATTACGTTCAAGAAGTTTTGACAGCGCCTCAGCTTAAGCAGTATCTAGAGACCCAAAAGCTGGATACCAATGTACAAATTCCTGGCTTTATGCAGGGGCGCGTCAATTGTGGGCCGACGACGCAGGGCGTTCAGGCGATGAGTTTGAGTTCGATTGCCCTCGATCAGCCCAGCAGCGAGATTGAGCAACAGGGCACGATTCGCGGCATGGTCGAAGATGCCTGCAAAAAAGGCGCTTCTGACATTCACCTCCAGGTGGGTGAGGTGCCGCGCTACCGGATTCAAGGACATATCCGCCTGCAAGAAAATTATGGAGTGATTACGCCTCGCCAATTTGAGGAATTTTTGGAGGAGGTGCTGTCTCCAGAACAAAAAGACAACTTTCGCAGTCGGCAAGAACTCGACACCGCCGTTTTTTACAAAGGATTAGTCCGCTGTCGGGTCAACTGCGCTCAGTCGATTATGGGCGGCGTGATGGTGTTGCGGTTGATTTCTTTAGAAGTGCCGACTGTGGGCAAGATGGGGCTGCCTGATGTCCTGTGCAGACTCGCAGAAGAGCGGCAGGGACTCATTCTGGTCACCGGCCCTGTCAACTCTGGAAAATCAACGACGCTGGCCGCCATGTTGCGCCATGTCAACGACACGCTGCCGCGCAAAATTGTGACGATCGAAGACCCGATCGAGTACGTTCATACTTCTAACCAATGTCTGATTACCCAGCGAGAAGTCGGGCTACACACTCAAGAATTTAAAGAAGCGCTGAGAGCTGCTCTGAGACAAGATCCCGACATTATTCTGATTGGGGAGATGCGCGATCGAGAAACCGTAGATACAGCGATTCGGGCTGCGCTAACGGGACACCTGGTACTAGGAACGCTCCATACCAAAGGCACGGTCAACGCCCTTAAGCGCCTACTCAACTTTTACACGCCTGACGAGCAAGACATTGTACGAATGCAAATCGTCGAAGCCATGCAAGCAGTGATCGGTCAAGCCTTGGTGCCAACTGTCAAAGGGGGCCGCACCGCCGCAATGGAAATTATGCTCAACACCGATACGATTCGCGATTACCTGCAAAAGGGCAGTATTGATGAGATTTATCAACTGATGGAAGAAGGTAAAGACGGCTCTCAAACGATGAACCAAGCTCTCTTTGACCTCTATGAAGCGGGCGTTGTGACCCAAAGTGATGCGGTGTCCGTGTCGCTCAACCCTGAAGACCTCAGCTACATGATGAAAAACTACACGCGACGATCGAGTCGATCGGGTCTGATGACGACTGAATATTTCAATAAACCTGCAACCTGACGGGCGTTTTTGCCGGGGATACCGAGAATGGGAGGGGCAAATTTTACTGCCTCTTTTTTTGTGCTGACTGGGGAATGGCTCACAACTCGCTTCGAGTAACCGTTATGGGCAATTGTTAAGTTTTTCCGCTTTACATCTCTTAACAACTAAAATATTAAGGAATGTTACGGAAAGGGTGAACGACCACTTGATTCTAGATTCAGTGATATCAACCCTGCAAAACATAAGTGCATCAAAGATTTCTATGGAAAGCCGATCGAACTTCAAATCAAAAGCGTTGCACAGCTTTACATTTCTTAATGATTTGTGGGTAAGATAGGTCAGTAAGTATAAATCCTCATTGACTTCCGAAACGCCTCTAACCTGGTCTGTCAACCCCTGGGATTTGTGGAAAGTCACCGCCTCACCCTGAGACACCCCGATTACACCGCCACTCCCGCTTCCCCCCTATCGCTCTGAGTCTGGCACTCTACAGGCTTTCCACCTTCGATAACGGGGATACAGATTCAGCAAAGAAGCTTCACAACGAACAGTAAACAGCGTCCTCCCTACAAAATTGTTTAGGTTCTCATCGTGAGTACACACTTCCCCTGGCTAACAACGATCATTCTGCTACCCCTGGTAGCGTCTCTCCTCATTCCGGTCATTCCCGATAAGCAGGGCAAGACGGTTCGCTGGTATTCGCTGGGCGTAGCGCTGACTGATCTCGCCCTGATTGTCTACAGCTTTTGGAACCACTACGACTTCCAGAATTCAGCGTTTCAACTCACTGAGAGCTACGCTTGGGTTCCTCAGTTGGGCATTAATTGGTCTCTCGCAGTAGACGGCATTTCAATGCCCCTGGTCGTTTTGACAGGATTGGTGACCACGCTCTCGATTTTGGCAGCCTGGAGAGTAGACAAAAAGCCCCGCCTATTTCACTTTTTGATGCTGGTGATGTATGCGGCTCAGATTGGAGTGTTTTGTGCCCAGGACATGGTTCAGTTCTTTTTGATGTGGGAAATTGAACTGGTTCCGGTTTACATTCTGATCGCAATCTGGGGTGGCCCAAAACGCATGTATGCAGCGACTAAATTTATTCTCTACACGGCGATCGGTTCTATTTTTATCCTAATTGCTGCCCTGGCGATGGCCTTCTATGGGGATCACGTCACCTTCAACATGCAGGAATTGGGGCTAAAAGAGTACTCCTTAACCTTTGAACTGTGCGTTTACGGAGCGTTGCTGATTGCCTACGGAGTCAAGCTGCCGATTTTCCCATTCCACACTTGGCTGCCCGATGCTCACGGCGAAGCCTCTGCTCCCGTTTCAATGGTGCTGGCGGGCGTGTTGCTCAAAATGGGCGGCTATGCGCTGATTCGCATGAACCTGGAGATGCTGCCTCACGCTCACGTCTACTTTGCTCCGGTGCTGGCTATTTTGGGCATCGTCAACATCGTCTACGGGGCGCTGGCTTCCTTTGCCCAACGTAACTTGAAGCGGCGGATGGCTTACTCCTCGATCTCGCACATGGGCTTTGTGCTGCTGGGATTGGCTTCGTTTAGCGACCTGGGAATGAGTGGGGCGGTGTTGCAAATGGTGTCCCACGGACTGATCGCGGCGGCGCTGTTCTTCTTGGCAGGGGTCACCTACGATCGCACCCACACGCTCGATCTAGATGAGATGGGCGGTTTGGCGAAAAAGATGCCCAGTGTGTTTGCGCTCTTTACGATCGGGTCGATGGCCTCGCTGGCACTGCCTGGGATGAGTGGATTTGTCGGCGAACTAGCGGTCTTCTTAGGATTCACAACCAGTGATGCTTACAGTTCTTCTTTCAAAGCGGTGATTGTGCTGCTTTCGGCGGTGGGTCTGATTGTGACTCCGATTTACCTGCTCTCGATGCTGCGCGAAATGTTTTATGGCGAAGAAGGCAAGGCGATCGCGGGCGCAGTTTTGCTAGATGCCAAGCCCCGTGAGTCTTTTATTGCGGCTTGTCTGCTGCTGCCGATCGTCGCGATTGGTCTCTATCCCAAGCTGATCACGCAAACCTACGATGTGAAGACCGTCCAAATTGCGGCTCATGTCCGAAGTGCGGTTCCGGTTGTGGCTAATCAGCACCTCGAAACTCTCCCTCAGTTCTCCTTTGTGGCACCTGCCATTCAGCAAAACGAGTTGCTGGGTCTGATGAAGTAGTTTCGCCCAAAAGATCTCGGTTGGCCTGGAGGTGTTATGCTTCCGGGCTTTTTTAGTGCCAATTTGAGGCGTTTTTGGGCTTCGTTGTTTACGGCTTCTGCCCCCCAAGCTGCCAATTTTGGGAACTTTTGGACGAGGCCGTCGATTCAGAGTCTCTTACCCATAGGAATTTAGGAAGCAACCCGACTCGGCAATCTAAGCGAACAATCTCATTGAGTTCACATCGCGTTAAGAGAAACGTGAATTCGATGAAATCCCTCGCTGTGGCGATCACTCCAGGCAGCCCCCTA
>NZ_JBJPHT010000029.1:0-75056 GCF_052939475.1 Phormidesmis sp. 146-20 | reverse complement strand
CAGCCCTGAAAAAGTTGCGCTTCCGGCTTGACATTCAAGATAATCGCTAAATCCCTCTCCCCAGGCAGCTACCGTGTATACATAAGTCGATTGATCTGTACTTGCCGTAATCCTTCGCCCCCTAAATCCCCCAAATTTGGGGGACTTTGAACGCTGATCAGGGTTCTAAATTCTGGAAGCCTTTTTTGCTTAAAGTCCCCCAGAATGGGGGATTTAGGGGGCTGAAGCCGACTAGAACGAAGTGAGTATACACAAGCCTATACACCATAGCCCCAGGCAGAGGGACTTTGAATCTAGCTCCTTTCTCCTTGGGGAGAAGGGTTGGGGATGAGGGTCTTCTCTTGAATTCCATCCAGCTACTTAAGAACTGAATGAATACTGCACCTAACAGCAATCCCAGTTATATAAAACGTCTGAGAAATCTAGTCTTTTGAGCGCTTCGGATGTAATAAAAAAGTTAGCGATTCCGTTATCGCCCCACATCAGATCAATTGAGCAGTTTGAGTCTTTGGTGACTCGATCGCTATCTAGCTGAAATAACAAACAGTCATAGTTCCGATAAGATTCATTCCAGTCACGCAGGTCGGTTTGGGTAAAGCCTGGATAGCCGCCGATTCGGTGTCCTGTTCCTTCATAAACTTTCTCGGCATATTCATCGACTAGCTCACTGAAAACTTGTGACAGCAAATCGCCCAAAGACTCATTAAATCGATAGTCACAGGCTGAAATGGGGGCAAACTTTTTCTCAAATTTTAGAGCGGCTGAACCTGATAACGGCCCGTCAAATTCAGGCAAAAAGCTCAACTTTGAAAAGGGACTCGGCTAAAGTCTCGAATCCCCTTCATCCCTCTCGCGAAGCGTGCCGCCAGCGGCAACCCCTCATCCCTCGTCTTAGCCCGTGTTTCTCATCCCCGCGGCAATGCCGTTGATGGTTAGCAGTGCGCCTCTGAGCAATTCACCTTTGCTGTAGCGCGATCGCACCACTCCAGCCGCCGCCAGAGATTTGTGTTGACGTAGCCGTTTGAGCAGCGAGACTTGTAGAAATCCGAGGGGAACGATCGTCCCGTTTCGCAACTGCACCGATCGCTGAAGTTCGGGGTCGCCATCGAGTAAGCGCTTGTGTCCCGTGATCGTCAGCACAATCTCACGAGTCAGATGATACTCATTGACAATCTGTTCATACACTGGCGCAAAGCGTTCTCGATCTTCGGGCAGCGTCAACTCACTCACATAGTGTCCCGCAATTTGCAGATCAACCTTAGAGAGCGTCATTTCCACCTTTGAGATCGCCATTTTGAAAAACGGCCACTTCAGATAGAAATATTGCATCAGCTTCAAGTGTTCTTCGGGATGTTCATCAAGAAAGCCTTGCAGCGCCGTACCCACCCCATACCACGAGGGCAACAAAAAGCGGCTCTGAGTCCAGCTAAACACCCAGGGAATTGCGCGAAGACTCGATAGATCCTTTTTCCCCCCGCGCCGCGCCGGACGAGAACTAATTTGCAGTTGGCTAATTTCTTCGATCGGCGTAACCTGATGAAAGAAGTCAATAAAATCAGGCTGTTCGTAAATCAAGCCACGATAGTGAGCGCGAGACTTCGCCGCCAGCTCCTCCATAATTTCGTGCCAGGGCTGAATGTCATCAAACCCCGTGCGGAGCAAACTCCCTTGAATTACAGCCGTCGTCACGGTTTCGAGGTTAAACAGCGCTAACTCTGGCAGAGAATATTTGGAAGCCAGCACTTCGCCCTGTTCGGTAATTTTGATCCGTCCGTTTACGCTGCGACCCGGTTGCGCCAAAATCGCCTCATACGCAGGCCCGCCGCCTCGACCCACCGATCCACCGCGCCCATGAAAGATTCGCAGCGCCACATTGTAGCGATCGGCGATCGTTTGCAAGGACTGCTGCGCTTTATGAATTTCCCAATTGCTGCTGAGAAAGCCAGAATCTTTGTTGCTGTCTGAGTAGCCCAACATCACTTCTTGCAGTGACATCTGAGACGACGCATCGGGAGCCGCAGACTTGGCAAAGCCACCGGAGAGCAGCGATCGATAAAACGGTAACTCAAAGATCTCCGTCATCACCGAGGGCGCTTTTAGCAAATCCTCCACCGTCTCAAACAGCGGCACCACTTGAATTGCACTGATGCCCGTCGCCGGATCGTACAGTCCCGCTTCCTTGGCTAATAAAAGAACCTCCAGCATGTCACTTGCGTCATGACTCATGCTGATGATGTAGGTGCGGCAGATGTCCTGACCAAATTCCTGCTGAAGCTTGCGAATCATGCGGAAGGTGGCGATCGTTTCCTTTGTCCGTTCCGAGAAGGGCAATTCTGACGGAATCAGCGGTCGGCGGGTTTGCAGTTCGGTCGCCAGCCAGAGCGATCGTTCCGCTTCTGACATCTCGTTGTAGGGCTTGGGCAAGACTTGCAGGTAGTCAGCAATTTCATTCATCGCGTCTGAGTGACGAGTGCTTTCTTGACGAATGTCGAGATGGGCCAGATTAAAGCCAAAAATCTCGACCTGACAGATTAGCAGATCTAGATCGCGGCAGTTCAGTCCCGTTTCGCCCAGATTGCGCTGGATCAGATGCAACTCGGTGAGAAAGTCGGTGCCAGAGCGGTAGATCGTCGCTTCGTCGTATTCTGGAATCTCTTGCTGCAAACAATCGCCGTTATAAAGCTGTTGACTGCGAATCAGCGTATTCTCTAGCCGCTTTTGAATGTAGGCCAGCTTGAGCCGATAAGGTTCTTGTCGATAGCGCACCGCCAGTCCTTCATAGACTTCTGGCATCCGTTGCTGATCTTGCTCCAGCGACTCCAGCAGATCGGGCAACACGTCGCTCCAGTGCAGAGACAGACTGAGCAGATCAGTCAAATGCTCGATCGACTTAATGTACTTTCCGAGAACCAATTTGCGCTGATAGCAAGCCGTTTGCCAGGTGATTTGAGGCGTGACTGAGGGATTGCCATCGCGATCGCTGCCCACCCAAGACCCAAACTGACAAAAATTATGGCGGGGCATCTGCATTCCTGGAAACGAGCCGTGAACGGCCTGCTTGAGGCGCTGATAAAGGTGAGGAATCGCGTCAAATAAGACTTCTTGAAAATAGTGCAGCGTGTAATCGACCTCATCCAAAACGGTGGGTTTGAATTGGTGCAGTTCATCGGTGCGCCACCAAAGACGAATTTCCTCCGTCAACTGATCGCGCAGCGAGTCGGCTTCCCAGGAAGAAGAAAGCCCCACCGATCGCAGGTTGTCTTCGACGCGATCGAGTTCTCGCAAGATTTTGGCGATCCGTCGCTGCTTATCGCGAATCGTATGCCGAACAATTTCAGTCGGGTGAGCCGTAAACACCAGCCAAACATCCAACTGATTGATCAAGCGCTGAATCTGCTGCGGCGGCACATTGAGCTTTTTGAGATTGGGAAACAGCCAGTGAAAGGTGCCCACTTCTCGACGCGCATCGGCATCATGCAGGCTCTTTTCTAACAAATCAGCTTCCAGGCTGGATGATTTGTCTGAAGGTTTGCGCCCATTTTTACCCGGCAAGACTTCGCGGGCGGCTCGATATTGCTGCTGCTGGTCGCGCTGTTCGTAATGTTGCTCAACAATGTTGATCAGTTGAAAGTAGAGCGCAAAAGCGCGGGCGGCTCGAATGGCTTCGTTGAGATCGAGTTTCTCAACCACTTGCAGCACGTCTGACTCAGCAAACGTCGTCGCCTGTCCTTCGGGAGAGCACATTTCTCGCAACTGATTGAGCAAATCGACCAACTCTTGACCGCACTCCTGGCGCAACACGGACTCCCAGAGGTCTTCTACAATTCTGAGGCGATGGCGGAGAAACAAAGTAGAGGTGAGCGTTGTCACGTCTTCATGAAGTTCTGTGAGGGTGGTTTCTATAGCGAGACCGGAGGGCGATTCATCTGGGGAGGGGCGTGTCGAACTCATAGAGTTTTTCCAGCAGAGATACTCAACAATTTTACGAGGAATTGCTTATTCTCAATAGGGCGCAAGACCTACATAGACGCTTATAGAATCCTTAAGTTTTTGTTAACTCGGTTTATCTGAAGAATCTGACAGGTTGAGAACGGGCAAGCGATCGCCCCTAAAAATTTCTTCACTCAGCATTCCTAACTCTTGAACAGACTGCGCGATCGCATTCACTCCCACCAATCCGACTAAGACAGGCAGCGTCGCCAACCCCAACAAAACCTCTGGATTAATCTTTAAATTCAAAAGACCCTGCTCGTCTCCAGAAGAGTTTGACTGAGAAGAAGATTGCATAGTATTGATTCCAGATGAGGCTTGATTTAGTCAGTATAGGAAAACTAGGACACTTGATGCAGAAACAATCTGAAGAAACGGTAGGCTACGATCGCTCATGAAGCATCTTTCATATTCAGGAATACTCTATATTTGGCGTAGAAAGTTGTTTTTTGAGTGCTTGTGACGCTATTGTTAGTTTTTTAGACTGATTTCTGACCAAATTGCAGACTTTTGCATACCATATCAGAGAAAAGTCTTTTTCCTTTAGAAAAGCGTGTCGAAAATCGCAGTTGGGTGTGCTATCTCTAAAAAGCAAAACGAGCAGTCTGAGAAGGAAGTACGGCTCTGATGTTGAATGTTCCCGATCGTCCCCTTTCATCGACCGATCCCCAATCGCTGGTGGCGTGGCTCTATCAGGCGATCGGCTTACAGCAGATCCGCATTCACACTCGTCTGCGGGGCAATCATTTGTACGTTCTCTGTGAGGGCAAGGTGTGTCCGAGTCAGACGATCGTCTTTGGTAGACTGGTGCGATCGTTGTCCAAAACGGATGTACAGCCCTTTGTTTCGTCTGATCAGCCTCAAATTTATCAAGTAGTCCTCTATGGGCGAGCGCTCGGACAGGCGCGTCCTCAGTGGGCAGACGTGATTTATTTGAACCAACTCGATCGCCATTTGGAGAAGCTGTCTAACCAGGGAGACTCAAAGCCTCATACGGCGATCGTGCTGGCAAATATTGCGCTGGCCAAACAAGGAAAGCCAGAAGCGATCGCCCGATATCTCAGTGAGGCGCTCAATTCGTTAGGGGTGTCAGTGCGGGCCAGCGTCAAGGCGATTCCGATGGGCGGAGAGATTGCCCAACCGCTCAATCGTCTTTGGGTGATGTGCGAATCGGCTTACAGTCCTGATCCGTCGCTGGTAGCGCAGGCGATTCCTCAAAAACTGCGGGATCTGGAGCTAACGGGCTTTCGAGAGGCGATCGTTCACGGTCAGGTACAGGGCGAATCGAACCCTGATTGGCAGTTGCGGGTCGATCTGACTCCTCCCGATGAGATGCTCAGAGAATGGGCGCGTTGGGGCGATCTCAAAGCATTGGATCGGTTACTCAATCGAGCGTTGGGCGATCAGACTGTCCAAATTTCTGCCACGCTCAAAGAAACCACCCTGCATCTCACTTGCCAAACTCAAGGAACGCTTGAACCGCAAAAGCCGCGAGTCATGGCCGCGATCGCTCCCTTACTAGACACGATCGCGCCTCAAGGGATTCACGCCGTCACCGTCTACGGGAGCGAACCCGCTGTAGAAGCCGACGTACCCGCCTCCCCCACCTGGATCGAGTGGCTCGATCTGCCTGCAAAAATTCATCCCGCGTTGTCTGACTCCACTGAGACGCTGGCTAGACAAGGAGATTTGCCCGCGATCGCTTTTCTTCTAACTCGCTTGCTCAACCCAGATTTGGATCGACAACTGGCCACGGGCGGCATTCGGCTTCAGGTCAGACGCAAAGAGGATCTGCTGCATATTTTGACCGAATCGCCCCTCTGTCCTTCTCAAACAAAAGTCGGAACGGCGATCGGCACCTTTCTCAAACCGTTAGCGATTCCTGACATGACGGGCGCGAGAATTTATGGACGGCGATCAGGTCAAACGCGCCCCGCCTGGAGCTATGGAGTAGATTTTGTCTCGCGCAGCCGACTAGTCCCCGAAGCGACTCCAGAATTTGCGGCCTCAGATGCCTACGTGGGTGACCTGATGGCAGAACCAGGTGAGCTAATTGTCCGTCCTGAGTTGACGACGAATGAGTTGCGCCTCGTTTTGGATCGGATGGTGGAATCAGTACAGGACTTTTTGACGCGATCGCAGCTATTCGTGCCAACCGAGTTGAGCGTCCCGGAGTCGGAAACCGCATCGATGGCTTCCAGTTATCCGCAAGGAGTCGCGCACACCGCCAAAGTTGCGATCGTCTGGGGCACGCTCGGACTGTTGCTGACGGTGCAAACCGATTGGATTGTAGGACAACTGCTCAAGTCCAAAGTAGAACCCGCGCCCAAAGCTTCTCCCGTTCAGCCTGCCCCGGCTCAAAAGCCCGCGCCTTCTGAAGCGATGAACCTGCCCAATCTGTCTCTACAAAAGTCTGGAGTGGGTCGCTGGCGAGCGTCTGATGGCTCCTTTACTCAATCGGGTCAGACCGTCATTGCCACAGATTCTCCCAATCGAGCCACGTCAGAAGCCGCCCCTAGAGCCTTGCTTGCAGCCCCTCTGCGACCAAAAGCGGTGGCCGACGCAGCCCGATCGCCCTATCCCACCTTCAACGCGCGTCAGTTGGATGAAAAACTCGTCCTTTATCGGCAGTTTGTTGCCCAGCATGGGGCCCCCGATGTGTTGGTGTTGGGCAGTTCGAGAGCGATGCGAGGCATCGACCCGGTGACGCTTCAGCAATCTTTGGCGGCTCAGGGCTATCCTGGTCAAAAGGTGTTTAACTTTGGGGTGAATGGAGCGACAGCGCAGGTCATAGACTTGATTGTGCGCCACCTGTTGCCCGCCGAAAAGATGCCAAAGCTGATCCTCTGGGCAGACGGTTCGAGAGCGTTTAATAGCGGACGACTGGATATCACCTACAACGCGATCGCCGTTTCCCCCGGTTTCAAGAAGCTGCCGACAGATATCGCTGCTGCACCCGCCAAACCTGCTGAGAATGCGTTGGGCAGTTCGATCGAGACGATCGCCGTCACCAATACCAGCGTTTCTGAAAGCTATCAGACAGTCAACACGCTGCTCAATCAATCTCTCGCCAAACTGTCGTCTGTTTACAATCAGCGCGAGTCGCTCAAAAACTTGTTTCGTCAAGGCATTACAGGTCAGTCAAAACCAGGGCAAGACACCGAAACGATCGCCCAAGATGGTCAGGGACTCGTCGATATTGATGGATTTTTGCCGATCGCCAATCGCTTTAATCCAGCTACCTACTACCAAAAATATTCCAGGGTGACGGGTGCCAATGATAGCGACTACGACAATTTCTCTCTAGAAGGGCGACAGCAGACCGCGATCGCTTCTCTCGCAAAGTTCACTCAAGCTCAAAAGATTCCCCTTGTTTTTGTCAATCTGCCTCTGACGGGTGAATATCTCGACCCTGCTCGATCAGAGCATGAGCAAGCCTTTCAGCAACATATGATCGAGATTTCGAGTGAGATGGGCTTTACCTACCGCAACCTGGTGGGCGAATGGACGACCGAAAACGATTTCTTCTCTGACCCCAGTCATCTGAATCGGTATGGTGCCTACGTGGTTTCGCAGCACATTGCTAAAGACCCCCTGATTCCCTGGGTAAAGTGAGGGAGAACTTTGTTTCGCTTGGCGAGAGGGATGAGGGATGAGATAGGCGAACCTTTTCTCTAGAATTTCTCAATCTCTCGTTATCGAATTGTGATATAACGATTAAGGTTTTGTTACATAACTTACTGCATATTGCGTAACGGGTGCGGACTTTTCTTGGGGCCCACTCGATTTAGTGTGACCATTTGCACTAGGTTTCACTGATGTAACCAGCCTAACCTTGCTTGGCATCTATCAGCACACGGTTCAAGCCTGATCGGTAGAACGAACTGCTCATGCCTGGCAGGTTTTTGGTATGCCTTCTAAAACTCCTCCGAAAGGAAAAATAATTCATGACAGCATCGATCGCGAAGTCTGAAAACCCAATTTCCGCCCCCGATCCAAAGCTTCGCCTCAAAGATATTCTCAAGACCTTACCTCGTGAAGCCTTCCAGCGCGATATGCGAAAAGCCTGGACAATGGTTGCGACAAACGTTCTCATGGTCGGCTTGGGCTATTGGGCGATTCAGGCCGCTCCCTGGTTTTTGCTCCCCGTCGCCTGGATTTTTACCGGAACTGCGCTCACCGGGTTCTTTGTCATTGGGCACGACTGCGGACATCGATCGTTCGCCAAGCGCAAATGGGTGAATGATCTGGTGGGTCACATTTTTATGGCACCGCTGATCTATCCCTTTCACTGCTGGCGCATTTTGCACAACACGCACCACAACTACACCAACAAAATGGATGTAGACAATGCGTGGCAGCCCTTTAGACCAGAACTGTATGACGAGTTTGGCACGGTCAGACGGGTGGGTTATGAGTACATGCGGGGTCGTCTGTGGTGGCTGGCATCGATTTTGCACTGGGGCATCATTCACTTTGATCTGAGCCAATACGAGCCAAAAGATCGTCAAAAGGTGAAGCGGTCGATCGCCGTTGTCGTTGGGTTTGCTGCGATCGTATTTCCGACATTGATTTTGACGACCGGCCTCTGGGGCTTTGTCAAGTTTTGGTTATTGCCCTGGCTGGTCTACCATTTTTGGATGAGTACCTTTACGCTGGTTCACCACACGATTCCCGAAATTCAGTTTCAGGAGCCGGATCAATGGGATGCTGCTCAAGCGCAATTGTTTGGCACCGTTCACTGTGAGTATCCGTTTTGGGTGGAGTTTCTGTGTCACCACATTAACGTTCACATTCCCCATCATTTGTCTACGGCGATTCCTTCTTACAATCTACGGATGGTACACAACAGTCTCAAACAAACTTGGGGCAGTTCGCTTCATGAATATCGCTTTTCATGGCAATTGATGAAGCGGATCACAGACGAGTGTCATCTCTATCATCCTGAGTATGCGTATCAGTCGTTTGACAAATATCGTGGTAAGTAGTCGATCGTGAATATCGTGAATGATGAATGATGAGTGCAGGATTAATGGCTCATCATTCGTCGTTCTAAATGCCAAGGAATGAGCGTTAAATAATATTAAATTTTGTCGAGTGCATTCCAAAACCTTTATCTAAAATCCTTAGTAGCTACTCAAGCACACTGTTAGCGCGATCGCTTCGCAGGCTGTCTCCTCAAAACCTGCTGTCAACTCTCTCGGCGCAGTGGCAACTGAACCGTAAACGTCGTCGAGCCTTCGCCACTCTTGACCTCGATGCTGCCACCCAAGCGCTCCACAAGTTTTTTGACCAGCGCCAACCCCAGACCTGTCCCGCCTTGCTTCCAGGGGTCAGCTTGAGGGACTCGATAAAAGCGCTCAAAAATTCGGGGCAGTTCGTGTTCAGGAATTTCAGCCCCAGAGTTAGAGACGGCTAGTTCGACGTGGGGAGGGGCCCAGTTAGCCGAGACGAGAATTTCTCCCGTGGGAGGCGTGTATTTGCAAGCATTATTGACCAACTCAACCAAAATTCGTTCAAGACTGGGCTGGTCAGAGATGACGCTAGGAAGCTGACGCGAGAACTTGATGGACAAGGTTTGCTGACGGGCTTCAGTGCGCTTATAAAATGGCTCAATAATGGGTGGCAACCACTCCTGAATGTGAATGACTTCTGGATTGGTGATCTGCATCCCTGCTTCTAAGCGCTGTAGATCGAGTAGATCGTTAATCAATTCTGCTTCACGGTTGCATTCATTTTCTAAGATCTTTAAGTAGTGAGATCTCTTTGTGTCACCCTCAAGGGAGCGCTGCGGTTCGGCGGTAGCAATCTTGAGCAACTGAATGGCCATTTTCATGTTGGTCAACGGCGTTCTCAATTCGTGGGAGACAGTGCTTAAGAACTCATCTTTGAGTTGGCTCATTCGATTGAGGTCGTGAATCTGTTGGTCTAGGTTAGCTTCAACTTGTTTGCGCTGAGTGATGTCTTCGATCAATAACAGCAACCCGCTAAACGATTGATCTTCTGGTTGTAGCGCTTCTAGTTTTAGCGCTTCTAGTTTCTGGTCTTTTGATTGATTTTTTGATCGGCGATCTTTTAACTTCTGATTTTTTGAATTCTGCTCTTCTGACTTTTGTTCTAACTTCTGATTCTGTGATTCTGTGATTGATGATTGATAGGTTAACGGCTCTGTTTTGAGCGAAAACCAGCGATCGCCCCGCAGCACTTCTTTCTCATCGACGGGCAAACGTTGCCACAGCTTATCTAAGATCGCTTTCCACTCAGCTTGGGTCAGCCACTCTGGAGTCAGGTGCATTTCCAGTCGAGCGCCCACTTGTAGCTGCAACCACTCCATCGCCACCGGATTGCAAAACCACACCAGCCCATCGCGATCGACCGCCACCAACCCGACCGAAAGACTACGCGCGATCGCTGCCTGAGTAGATTGAGACCGTCCAAAGCGATCGGCCAGGGCCGTCAGTTGAGCCACTCGCTGCATCGAAGGCACGATCGCGGTCACACCGGGCCGTTTGGGCGTATCAAGGGGACGCAGCACCAGATCAGATTCATAGGTTTGCCAGAGGTGTCGCACCTGTTTTTGCAGCAGAGCATTCATTCTCAAGCGCTCGATCACGGCTCCGGTCAGCGTTGTAGAAGCGAGTAAGCCCACCGGAAAAGCTACCGGAAGCAGATAGCTCATTTTCAACATCGACAGGCTCAGTGCCCCCCAACTCACGATTAGCCCCAGCGCGATCGCGACCTGCGTTTCGGTTCGCCAATAGCTGATCAAGACGCTAAACCCAGGGCCGCCCATCACTAAGATCACCAGCAGCCACCACCCCTCGATCGGGCGCAGGGCATTTTGTTGCAGCAGATTGTTGATGATGGTCGCTTGAATAAATACACCGCTGGTCGTCGGATTGGTGTTAAAGGGAGTCAATCGCGGCTCAATTCCGGATGCGGTTACGCCGACGAGAACGATTTTGTTGCGAAAGGCGCGATCGGGAATTTGCCCCTGCATCACATCCGCAAACGAGTATTGTCGAATCGGGGCCCCGGTCCAATTGAGCCACATCGGTCGATCGAGATCGGTTTGCCGCACGATCGCCTGCACCATCGAATAAGCCTCGATCGTCGCGACGCCCAAAGCAGGTTCGCCTTGCATCTGAGGCAAGATTTTTCGCACCATGCCGTCTGCGTCTTCTTCGGTGTGAATGTGCCCGGTCGAAAGGGTGGCATCTCGCAGAGGCGGAACGGGAATCAACGGCAGTCCAGTACTGTCCCAGGCTTGACCCAACACAACGCGACCATATTGCGTCATCGACTGAGCAAATTTGGCATCATTGGGAGTCGATTCTGAAAAGAGGAGATCGATCGCGACAACGCTCGGCTCGGCCTCGTTGAGTGCGTCTAATAATTGAGCATAATGGCGGCGCGTCCAGGGAAACTGCCCCAATCGTCGAATGCTGGCATCATCGATCGCAACCAGCACCAGGCGATCGTCCCACGGAATTGGGCCGCGTGCCCGAAACAGCGTATTGTAAGCAATACTTTCGAGCGGCTGCAACGCGCCCAACCTCAATAAGATACCTAGCCCAACGGCCGTGACTCCACCCGGTAATAATCGCCATCCAAGCTTACCGAAGCGCCAGATCATAAGACTCTGTTTTTCCTAGCGGAGTAGTAACTACAACTTGAATCCTTAAAAAGGATGGGGCAAAATACAGAGCATCAAATCGTCCAGAGCGATCGGTCTTTTGGGGCTGGCCATCAACGGTCACAGAATTAACGGGATCAACCTGACCAATCAGGCGAATCCTCCGTACTCCTTGATCAATTTCTTGCTGCAATTCGTACTGAAACCGAGTGTCGTTTCTCAAGGGTACAGGCACAGAAGGCGGTTCACCAGGAATAGTAAAGTTTTGAAACCCAGCCGGGACGTTAACCGATCGCCCCTGGGCACCAGTTACGACGGCTCCTGACAGGGTGGCTAATCCAGTTTTGCCATCGGCTTGTATCAAGACCCCAAATTCGGTGCCCCGTACGCCACTTAACCCCGCAGGTGTCTGAATTTCGAGGCGAGATCCTCGATTTGTGAACCGACGTAACTTGAGGCGCACCTGTCCTTGAGAAACCTGGAGGCGCGTAATCCGTCCATAGTCTGGGGCGACGTTGAGGGTCTGCACTGATAATTTAGTTTTCTCTAAAACGTTAATCGTCCCGATGCCTGTGTCTACTAACAGCGATGCAGACGATCCACTTCCAGTGGTGAGGCCATCTCCTACGGCTTCGAGCCGATCGCCCACTTTGGCGGATCGATTGACACTGCGGCGTTGATACGTGACATTGCCAGACATTTGTTGGATCGAAAGCCAGCGATCGATTCGCACGGGGACGCTTTTTTGAGCAAGACTACCAGGGATGGCAAGCAAGACTACACTCCCCGCGATCGTAGCTCCGATCAAAAATAGATACTTCATGGGATTCGGATTATCGTCTATTGAGAATGCTTCCCAGGTCTCACAATAAAGGGGCTAGAGAGAAATGGATGAGAAACGAAGGAACAGTTTACGATCGGGGCGGCTCACTTCCAGTCGTTGGGGGGTTTTGAATGGAATCCCTTCTGAGTTATTGATCGATTCAGCGATTAAAATCAAGTGTTTCTGCGGTTTTCATTTGAGAAACAATATAAACCTCTCATTATTTATGAAGAAAACAAAAAGTTCAACGGTTCACACCCTGATTCCTGTCGTGAAGCACTTTTTTTACTTCATTCTGGGGTCTTGTATCTTACCAGTATCCTTGACTTATTCTGCATCGGCGGCGACCCGATCGATCGATCAAGAAGTCACCTGTGATCTCATGGTGGCTGGGGGCGGATTGTCTGGGGCGGCGACGGCTTATGAAGCCCTAAAAGCAGGCCATACCGTTTGTATGACGGAAATTACGGATTGGGTTGGGGGACAAATTTCATCTCAGGGTACGTCGGCTTTGGATGAGAAAAAAACTCAGCGAGATCTGCGTTACTTTCCCAAGGGGTATCTGGAGTTTCGGCAACAATTGCTCGATCGTCACAAAAATCAAAAAACGCCGGGAAACTGTTGGGTGAGTCTGGTGTGTTTTTTGCCCAAAGAAGGGGACGAAATTCTGGAAGCGATGCTAAATGAGGCGGCTAGAGACGGCAAAGGGACGCTGCGATTTTTTCCAAATACGGTGGTCAAAGATCTGCAAATTGGGCAGGTGGGACAGGGACAGCAAATTCAATCAGTGCGGGCGATTCAGCATAGTCCGGCTGTGGGGGCCCCGCCGTTGAATACTTACCCGCTGTCGCAGACGATCGTAGATAGCTATCAAGAAGCAGACTCGTCGCTGTTTAAGAAGAAAATTATTCGTTTTGTGCCGCCTGCATCGGGCAAGTGGTTTGTGATCGAAGCGACCGAAACCGGGGAACTGTTGGCGCTGGCAGATTTGCCGTATCGTCTGGGAGTGGATGCGCTGTCTCATACCAATCCTTCTTCTTCGAGCGAGACGGATTATCCCTATTGTCCGCAGGCGTTTACTTACACCTTTGCGATGGAGTCCACAGATACGCCTCAACCTGCTACGCCGCCCGCATTTTATTCGCGCTATGCCCAGTCTTACAGCTTCAATTCTAATGAGTATGCCCAGCATCCCGAACTGGTGTTTACCTATCGACGAATCTTTAGCGGACAGCCAACGGCGGGAAGTCGATCGATTATCCCTGGTGATATCTCGATGCAAAACTGGAACTGGGGCAACGACTATGGGCCAGGAACTCCCGCAGATAACTATCTCTACACCAGAGACCAACTCGCGGCAACGGGACAGCTCACGCCCGGTGGTTGGCTAGGAGGATTTCGTGTCAGTGCGCTTCAGGGCGGCGAAGAACAGGCGTTGGGATTCTTTTACTGGTTTCACTCTGGGACGACGGATGCCAAACTGCCGACCAAGAAGCCTTTCCCGAATATTCGCTATCTGCAAGGGTTAGAGTCTCCGATGGGGACGGTGCATGGGTTGTCAAAATATCCCTATATGCGAGAAGCTCGGCGGCTGATTGGGCGCTATGCCTATGGTTACCCGGATGGATTTTTGATGGATGAGATTTCTGTCTCGCGCAAAAACTTTAAAGACCGCTACTATGTCGAAAATTTATCACCCGAAGGCTATCGAAATCTGGTTACGGCGCTGTCTGGTTTGAATACGATCGCCGTCCTCCGAGGTCAGATTTCTTTAGAGAAGGCGCAGTTGAGGACGCGATCGCACATCTACCCCGATACGGTGGGCATTGGTCACTACAATCTCGACTTTCACCCCTGCATGGTTGAGTCTCCGCCTGAACGTGCGGGCAATCAAGAACGCCCCAAAGAGCGCCAGGGGGCTGACGAAACTTATCCGTTTCAGATTCCGTTGAGGTCGATGATTCCGCCTAAGATTGACAATTTGTTGGTCACGGGCAAGAGTATCGCGATGAGCCACATTAGCGCGTCTGCTTATCGAGTTCATGCGATCGAGTGGTCAGCCGGGGCAGCAGCGGGGACGACGGCCGTGTATTCGTTAGAAACGGGAATTTTGCCTTATCAACTGGTTGAGAATCTGCCGAGAGCTAATCGAAACTTAGAGCAGGTGCAAAAACGATTGACGGAAAATGGCAACCCGATCGCCTTTCCCAACACGTCGATTTTGAATTTGGATTGGAAGAAGTGGCGGTAGAAGGGTTCTCTTTCATGTTGAGGCGGTCGATCAATTACGATCGCTTCACGCTTCCCATTCGATCATTTTATTTTGCTTTTTTGGCGTTGCTGAATCAGGGGATGAATTGCCCCAAAGCGGCGGGAAACCCAAGGTTCAAAGTCCCTCAATTTTGGGGGATTTAGGGGGCGAAAAGATGGACACTTCCCACAGATTCATCCCTCCAATCAGCAACGCCAGCAATTTCTAAAATGTAGCTGTCAACACAATTCTCTTTGTTCAAATGCGATTATTTATTTTTTAGTGCCATTGTGCTAGAAGTTTAGGAGTCGATCGTCTCGTTCATTGGATGCAGTGGATTGAGCCACCCCTTGCGGGCAACTCGAAGAGACGTAACCCAGCAATCTTCTAAACACGGTTGCTGTTCACACAATAATTTGCTTCTAGGGTTCCGATTTAGCTGATTAGTCAGCGAGATGTCTGGTCCGAGAGAAGCCACTGCCTTTTGACAGAAATCATTCTACAAAAGCAGTCACACGGAGGGAGAAAAGCCCGGGAGAGCCATCCGACAGATCATTGCTGTTGACAGGCTGCCTGGGTTTTTGCCATTTATCAAGGAGTTTATTTATGTCAGCCGACCCCGATTCTGCTTTGATTTTGTGGGATGAAACGATTCCCGGAGGTGCCTATTGGTCGCGCATTATTGCTCGTGGGACGACCCTGCGAATCGTAGCCCCCGAAGGCTCAAGAAACGTTTCTCTGTTGTGCTACAACGCTGATAATTTAATCGAACGCTACAACGCGGCGGATACCGCAAAGATTCAATTTAATGCATTTTTGAAAAAGGGAATGCTGCTCTACTCTGACATGGGGCGCGTTTTGTTTGCGATCGCCGATGACACCTGCGGACTCCACGACACCCTGGGCGGATGCAGCAATCTAGCAACCAATCGAAAATACGGGGAAGGCGACTACAAAAATTCTCGCGACAATTTCCTGCTGGCGCTCACCAAACGCAATCTAGGCAAACGAGACATCATGCCAAATCTCAACCTGTTTACGCGCATTGCTGTCGAGCCAGATGGTAGCCTTTCTTGGGCAGATAAGACGGCGAAACCAGGCGACTTTATTGACCTGCGAGCAGAGATGAATGTTTTGGTAGTGCTGTCTAATTGTCCCCATCCGCTTGATCCAGGGGCGTATGATCCCAAACCAGTCAGAGCGATCGTCTGGAAGTCTCCGACTCCAACTGCTGATGATCTGTGCAGAACGGCTAATCCAGAAGCGATTCGCGGCTTTCAAAATACGGATGCTGTGTTTGTTTAATCCTGTTCTTTTTGAACTCTAACCTTCATTAACTATGACTTCAACGCTTGCTCCTCAACTCGATCCCAAACTAGCGGTTTATGATCAGGTTCTGCCTGCCCGTAAGCCCTGGGCTAAGGTGATTAAAAAAGGTCAAATCTTGAGAATTGTAGACCTGGGCGGAAATCAGGCCGTCGATTTTTTGGTATACAACGCAGATGATACGAGTGAACGCTACAGCGCACCGGAAACGATTCGCGCTCAAAACAACATTTTCATCACAACCGGAACGCAGCTTTACTCCAACGACAACAACGTTTTGATGACTGTTTTGAATGACACTTGTGGGCGACATGACACATCTGGCGGAGCTTGTAGCTGTGAAAGTAACACTGTCCGATTTGGCTTAGACAAAAAGTGGCAACATGCTTGCGTCGAGAACTTTTTGTATGCGCTCAAAGATTACGGCATGGGCAAACGAGACATGACGAGCAACATCAATTTCTTTATGAATGTGCCTGTCAGTCAGGATGGAACTTTAGAAATTGTCGATGGAATTTCTGATCCCGGCAGCACTGTCGATCTGAGAGCAGAAATGAATGCGCTAGTGGTCATCTCCAACTGTCCTCAGATGAATAATCCCTGTAATGGGTACAATCCAACGCCCATTCAACTAATCGTTTGGGATGCTGATTAACAAGTTTGTGTAACGTGTTCTAAACTCTATCCGCTTAACGCGAACTTGATGACTTTTTTGTTTCGCTACTCAACGTTCTCGCCCCCTAAATCCCCCACAAGTGAGGGACTTTGAACTGGAACTCTTGCCTTAAAATTTCTTATCTGGAAGTCCCCCAAAATGGGGGGTTGGGGGGCAGAAGAGCCAAGCAACGAAGCGAAAAAGCTTATTGAATTCACGTTTAATTAATTTGTTTAGAATCGGGGGCAGAAGAGCCAAGCAACAAAGCGAAAAAGCTTATTGAATTTACGTTTAATTAATTTGCTCAAATGCGTTTCTAGTTTTATCAATTTAGTGTGTCCGTTGATGATTCAATTCTCCTATCCTTACTAATCTTCAGCATGTTTGAAAAAGTTTTGATTGCCAATCGGGGTGAAATTGCCTGTCGGATTATTCGCACCCTCGATCGCCTCCAAGTCATGTCAGTTGCCGTCTACTCAGAAGCCGATGCTTACGCCCGTCACGTCTCAATGGCGAGTGAATCGGTTCTCATTGGGTCTGCGTTAGCGTCAGACAGTTATTTGCGCTGGGAACAAATTTTAGCAGCCGCGAAACAGACAGGTGCCCAGGCGATTCATCCTGGTTATGGCTTTTTGAGCGAGAATGCTGAATTTGCAGAAGCTTGTGCGTCAGAGGGAATTGTTTTTATCGGCCCAACGCCCGATCAGATGCGAAGGTTTGGATTGAAGCATACGGCACGAGAATTAGCCGCCCAAAATCAAGTGCCATTGTTACCCGGAACGTCGTTGTTAGACACGGTAGAAGAGGCACAAAGGGCAGCGATCGCCATTGGCTATCCGGTCATGCTCAAAAGTACGGCAGGCGGCGGGGGAATTGGCTTACAGCTTTGTCACAGTGAAGATAAACTCGCAGAATTATTTCAAATGGTTCAACGCCTAAGTCAAAACAATTTTAAGCAAGGAGGCATTTATTTAGAACGCTACGTGGAACGCGCTAGGCATATCGAAGTGCAGATCTTTGGAGATGGTCAGGGCAACGTGATTACATTAGGTGAGCGAGACTGCTCGGTACAGCGACGCAACCAGAAAGTGATCGAAGAAACACCCGCTCCCAACATCAGCGACGAACTGCGTCAACAACTTTATGAATCAGCTTTGAGATTGGGACGAGCGATCGCTTATCAATCTGCCGGAACCGTGGAGTTTGTGCTGGATGTCGATCGCAATGAATTCTACTTTCTCGAAGTTAACACGCGCCTTCAGGTCGAACATGGTGTGACAGAAGCCGTTAGCGGCGTGGATTTGGTAGAGTGGATGGTGCAACTGGCGGCTGGCGATTCTAGCTTTTTGAATGGCTATCAGCATCAACCCCAGGGACACTCGATTCAGTTGCGGTTGTATGCCGAAGATCCAGGGAAGCAGTTTCAGCCCAGTTCAGGTACATTAACCGAGGTAGGGTTTTCGTCTGAGATTCGCTGTGATACCTGGATTGAGACAGGAACTGAAGTCACGCCTTACTACGATCCTTTGGTGGCAAAGCTAATCGGACATCAAGACTCACGAGCAGGGGCGATCGCTCAGTTAAAAGAGGCACTCGATCGCACTCAACTGGCTGGCATTGAAACCAATCTCGATTATCTGCGCCAAGTTCTTGATGATCCGACCTTCAACACGGGCAATGTGAGCACTCGATTTTTGCAGTCATTTGACTATGCGCCCTGTACGATCGAGGTGTTGCAGCCAGGTGCTTTTAGCGCGATTCAAGACTATCCCGGTCGGGTGGGCTATTGGAATGTGGGCGTTCCGCCGTCTGGGGCGATGGATCATTTGGCGTTTCGATTAGCCAATCGTCTAGTCGGCAATTCTGAATCTGCTGCGGGATTGGAACTGACCGTAACGGGGCCGACATTGCGCTTTAATATCGATACGATCGTTTGTCTAACCGGGGCACCCATGCAAGCCGAATTAGATGGAAGTCCAGTTCCTTTTTGGCAGGCGATCGCGGTATCTGCGGGCAGCGTTTTGCAGATGAAAGGCATTCAGGGTAACGGAACGCGCACTTATCTAGCTGTTCAGAATGGATTCAACGTACCGGATTATTTGGGAAGCAAATCGACGTTTACGTTGGGTAAATTTGGTGGTCACTGTGGGCGATCGCTGCGAGTCGGTGATGTTCTCAAACTCAATCGTTCTAGCATTCAAAAAACTGATTTAACCACGTTACCATCCGAATTGATTCCCCGGTATCCAAACCATTGGTCGATTGGTGTTTTGTATGGGCCACATGGAGCACCCGATTTCTTCACGCCAGCAGACATCGAAACGTTTTTCTCAACCGATTGGGAAGTGCATTACAATTCGGCTCGAACGGGAGTTCGTCTCATCGGCCCAAAGCCAGAGTGGGCTAGAAAAGACGGCGGCGAAGCGGGGCTGCACCCTTCTAACATTCATGACAACGCCTACGCGATCGGCACCATTGATTTCACGGGGGATATGCCGATTATTCTCGGCCCAGACGGCCCCAGTTTAGGCGGCTTTGTTTGTCCAGCGACGATCGTGCAAGCAGAACTATGGAAAATCGGTCAACTTAAACCAGGGGATACCATCCGATTTTGTCAATGGAGTCTTGACGACGCGATTCAAAAAGAGATTGAGCAAGATCACCAAATTGCAACGCTAACAGTCACACAAACGACACAGATTCAGAAGGCTCCTACTTCACAAGAAGCAATCTTACATACAATTTTAGAATCACCTGGACAGATTGCGGTTACATATCGACGATCAGGCGACAAATATCTGCTGATTGAATACGGGCCGCTGGTGCTGGACTTCAATCTCCGCTTTCGAGTTCACGCTTTGATGAATTGGCTGATCGACCATCCCTTACCCGGAATATGGGATCTAACGCCTGGCATCCGATCGCTACAAATTCACTACGACGATCGCGTTCTACCTCTGACACAATTGTTAGAAATGCTAATTGCCGCAGAAGGAGAATTGACGGCGATCGACGAGATGGAAGTCCCGACGCGAATTGTTCATTTGCCGTTATCGTGGGATGACGAATCGACTCAGTTAGCGATCGAGAAATACCTGCGATCGGTCAATCCATCTGCGCCCTGGTGTCCTAGCAATATCGAATTCATTCGTCGCATCAATGGTTTGAATGACATCGAACAGGTTCGCGAAATTGTATTTAATGCGAGTTATTTAGTGTTGGGATTGGGTGATGTTTATCTAGGCGCACCTGTGGCCACTCCCATTGATCCTCGTCATCGGTTAGTGACAACAAAGTATAACCCTGCGCGTACCTGGACACCCGAAAATGCCGTTGGAATTGGGGGAGCTTATCTCTGTGTCTATGGCATGGAAGGCCCCGGTGGCTATCAGTTTGTCGGGCGCACAGTGCAAATGTGGAATACCTATCGCCAAACGCCAGATTTTGAAAAAGGAAAGCCCTGGTTACTGCGATTTTTTGATCAGATTCGCTTTTATCCCGTCTCGGCATCTGATCTACTTAAATATCGAGAAGACTTCATTCATGGCAGAGTTCAATTAGAGATTGAAGAAGCAACGTTTAGCCTGCGACAATACAACGAATTTTTGGAGTCGATCGCCACCGAGTCCGCTACCTTTAAAGCCAAACAGCAAGCGGCTTTTGAAGCCGAACGCGATCGCTGGGCCGCTAATCCCCCAATTGAACAGCCAGAAGACACTACGCTGGCGATCGACGAACCTCCCTTTGATCTCCCACCCAACAGTCAAATTGTCGAAGCGCACGTTCCTGCCAATGTTTGGCAAATTGTGGTTGAGAAAGGGGCGATCGTGGCGGAAGGCGATCAATTAGTCATTCTAGAATCAATGAAAATGGAAATTGCCATAACTGCGCCCATTACCGGGACTGTGATTGAAATCTTCTGTACCGAAGGGCAAATGGTGGCCGTCGGACAGTCGCTCTTTGTCATTCAATCAACCGAGTCAGCGAAGTAATGCATTGCTCAACTTCAATTTACTAGAGTTCTTTCCCTTCGCTGTTTGACGTTTCTGCCCTCAAGCTGCCAGTTCTAGGGGACTTCAATACCAAGTTGAAAATAAGCTGCAACCAATTGATCAGTCAACCTTAGTCAAAGTCCTCCAGAATTGGGGGATCTAGGGGGCGATGATCTGTAGCAAGTAACCGCTGATTTGGTATCAGACAAAAGATAAGCACAAGAATTCTAGACGTAGATAGCGATTCTATTTAATTCAGAATTCTAAGGGTCGTGAATTGAATAAGATCGATGATTGCCTGGTTGCTTCGCCCCCTAAATCCCCCAGTCTGGGGGACTTTGAGAAAGCAGACATTCTAGAATTTAAGGCAGTTTCGCGGTTCAAAGTCCCCCAAATTTGGGGGATTTAGGGGGCAGAAGCCGAATTAAACGACGCGAAACCGCGAGAATTACAGGTTGTTTAATTCAGGATTCTAAGTAAAAAACCACGGACTTTCTACATCAATTCTTGTCGTAGCCGATGAATGATCGTATCTGGCTCAACCTGATTGAGAATGTCTTGAATCACGGTACTCGCGCCCTGTGCTCCCCAAGTGCAGCCTTGCTCTAGATAAACTTGTGCAGCCCGACCGACTGAATAGGAACCATATCCCGCAATTCCTGCCTGAACGATCGACACCCCCGCCAACGCCGGAAACCCCGCCGAACTGTCTACCCCAGACGCGATCGCGGCCGCACTTTTGCCCATGCCCAACAGAATGCCGCTGCCAATTTCACCTAGAATCAAGCTCCCAGAACTGACCAAAATCGTTTTCAACAGTTTGCCAGCTTCATAGCGGGTCATCGGTAACCCATATAAGTTAGCCAGCGATCGAATCATCGCCAAGTCAGAAATCACACCACCAATCAGATCCACAAATGCAATGGGGTTGAGAGCGATCGCTAACGCTTTGTAGCGAGTAAACTTCCAGATCAGAGCTTCTGCTTCGACGTTGCGGAGTTCGATGATGCGTTCTGCGATGTGGGTTTCGGCGGTTCTTGCCTGCGTGAGAGCATTTAGAGCGAGGAGCGATCGACCTTCTCGATTGAGAATCGTCAAAATTTTGTATTTCAATTCGTCAATCTGTGGCGGCGGCGTTTCCCATTCATAAGTGATGCGTCCATCTGGGTATTCTACTCGCATTTGCATTGGGGTTGGTTCTGCGGCAACCATCACGATCTCATCTTGAGTCAAAAGCTGTTCTAATTGTTGACGGCTTCCCGTTCTGCCTCCCAATCGCTGCAAATTTTCATAGATTGCTTGACGGCTTTGCTCAGGATATAAATCAATCTTGTTAAAGACGAGAATTAATGGCTTTTGGGACTGTCGTAACTCGCAGAGTGCTTTGTATTCAGTGCGCGTGATGTCTCCTGACACGACAAACAAAATCAGATCTGCCTGTTCTGCTACCTGACGCGCCATCTCTGCCCGTGTTTGTCCGTCAATTTCATCCAGTCCAGGCGTGTCAATCAACTCAATCTGAACTTTACCGCCCTGGGACACGATCGCACTTTCTTCGGGCACCATTCCCCCTTTTGGCGACCAGCGAACAATCTGAGGCTGTTGGGTCACGCCATTAATCGCACCCGTCTCAAATACTTTGTCTCCCAAAAGTGCATTCAGTAGGGAAGACTTACCGCGACTCACCAGACCAAAAACCGCAATCCGCATGATCGCGTTATCCAGCTTATTCAAATTGTTAGACAAGCGATCGAGTTCACCTTTGAGCGCGTTTTGCAGAACGGGATTTTTGGACAAGCGCACCGTCTGTGAATAGTTGGTAAACGCCTGACGCAAACTACTCCGCGCCCGTTTTAGCTGCGACTCTTGAGAGGTCGATCGAGAAGATTGAGAAGCTTGATTCACGGTTCGACACAGATTGCACGGCATCTCTATTCTTATGCAGAATTGTGCAAGTTGGACTCGCCAGATGATACGGCTTGTCGCGGGTGATAACCGAACCTTAGACTTAAAAGACTAGAGCGACAAAAGACTAGAGAGACAAAAGACATTAGACAAGAGACACCAGCAAAATGCTTCCCGTCTAGCCTCCAAAGTCCGAAGTCTAGAGTCCATTTACTGAATGGCTTTAGGTGATAAAATTTTTGAAGCATTTTCTTTTCTACGATCGTCTTTTCTCGGTAGCCGTTTCGCCTCAACCATTCGATTTGAGGAAGCTTATTCTGCTGAATGGTCAAACAACTTTTTCAGGGATCTAATCCTTTTGGAAGAGTAACTGATTCAGTTTTTTGTCCAAACTGTCAGGCAAAGCACCCTCTGAAAACTGCTTCATATCACCGGAGGAAACGTATGAATATCGACAACTTGTTCGATCGCTTACGAGGTAAAGACTCTGAAAATCGCAGCGATCGCGATGAAGACCGCAGATCTCGTCGAGATGACGATGATGATGACGATCGTTCTAGAGAAAAACGCTCCCGACGCGATGACGACGATGATGACGACGACGATGATGATGACGACGACGACGATGACGACGATTAATCATCTAGTAGTCCCGTAGAAAATATTCTGCGACTTCCACAGCGCTTACTCGGAGAATTGGCATAAGTCCGGTACGCTGTAAGCAGAGTTTTTTACTTGGCGATGCAAACAGACACTTCTGATAAAGCAGCTTCTCTCAAACGACTCAGATCGCTCGCTCACCTACTAGACAACGCGATCGGCATTCCAGGAACCCCTTATCGGATTGGAATTGACCCACTGATCGGACTGCTGCCAGGAGGAGGCGATCTGGTCATGGCCGGCTTTTCGGTATACATCGTTTGGGAAGCGGCGCGAATGGGACTGCCTCGATCGGTCGTGACGCAGATGGTTTCAAATTTGGTGCTGGATGCAGTCGGTGGAACGGTGCCTATGCTGGGCGATCTGCTGGATGTGACCTGGAAAGCAAACAGCAAAAATGTGGCACTTTTAGAATCTCATTTGGACACTCATTCAGAAGTCCCTCGCAGACAAAAGCGGGCCGATCGGGGGTTTGTCTTACTGTTGCTGGCTGGATTTATCTTGCTGGCGATTGGCATTTCTGCCCTGGCGGTGATTGTGATCGCGTGGCTGTGGAAGACGGTGACGGGCGGATAAAAGTGGACACCCAAAATCGATCGAGGGGTGTAATAATGATTCGGCTGTCTCTGACAAGACTCCGATGGTTCAAGCCTTGCATCCAACAACCCTGACTTCACTGACCCCTGAGCAGACTTTAGAATTGGGGTTTCAGCTACCTGATCCAGAAGACGAGCAGATTCCAGAATTAGAGTTTCAGCAGCAGATCGATCGGGCGTGGCAAGTGTGCGATCGCTTTGACTTACAAACTGACATCTGGCGCGGCCGAATTTTGCGAACGGTGCGCGATCGTGAGAAGAAAAATGGTGAAGGTCGCGGATTTGGCTTTCTCAACTGGCTCAAAGATCGCGAAATCAGCAAAACGCAGGCGTACAGTTTGATCGAACTCGCAAATAGTGCCGATACCCTGCTCGATAGCGGCTGTCTCGAACCCGAAGACGTTAATCAATTTAGCAAGCGGGCGTTTGTCGAAACGGCTCAATCGGTGCCAGAAGTCCAGCAAATGGTCGGAGACGCAGCCAAGAAGGGCGATCGCATTACCCGCCGAGAAGTCCGTCAACTGTCAGATGATTGGACGGTGATGACATCCGATTTGCTGCCCCTTGAAGTGCGCGAGAAAGCCGCCGATCAGACGATTCCGACGCGCTATCTGTCACCGCTGGTCAAACAGTTAGAAAAGCTGCCCGAAAGTCATCAAGTTTCGATTCGCGACAGTGTTGCCGAAAATTCTGACATTGACAATATCAAACAAGTCACTTCCGAAGCGCGTTATTTAGCGAAATATCTAGAAGCCGCCACCCAAGTCCAAACCATCAATAACGAATCTCTTAATCTAGAACTGGCGCTAGAAGAAGCTTTGAGAGTCGGTTGTCTAAGTTCGACCGCAGAGTTGGTGAGTCAAGCCGCCCAATTAGAGCAAGCGATCGCCAAACTCTACACCACCTGGAAGCGCATCAACAAACTGTCAGAACGCATCTACGTTGATACGGGAGCAAGTACGCCGAACCTACGATCGCTGCTCAGTTGTCTCGATCAATTGTCAGGAGAAGCGATCGAGTTCACAATGGGCGACCCCAACGGCGAAGGCTTTTCGCGCACGATTCGACTCAAGTTAGAGGGCGATTTGCAATCCGACGATCGCGCTACAGGCTAAAAAAATGACCTGATTTTATTCAGATAAATCGCCAAAGCGATCACGATATCGCTGTAACATTGCTTCTAACTCCTCGGCCCGTTGGCGTTCTTGCTCTAGCGAACTGTTGATCTCATTAAAGGAGCGAAATCGGGTGCCATCTGGATAATAAATTTGCAACTCCTCGCCCGACAAATCAAATCGAATGCCAAGGTGAGGACTTGTCCAATTGGCGATTTCTTCGATCGCATCTAACCCATCTTCAGTTCTCTGCCAACCGCTAAACGTATTTGTATCAGGATCATAAATGTAATACTCCTGAATCTGATGGCGATCGTAAAACAGCGGTTTTTTCTCCATTTCAGTCTTGGTGTTGCCAGGCGACAAAATCTCAAACACAACTCGAGGCGGAATCTGATCTTCTCTCCACTGCTGATAAGAGCCTCTATCTCCTTTGGGTCTACCAAACACGACTATCACATCAGGCGCATTCCGAATCTCAGGACGGCCTTCTACGGGATACCACAACAAATCCCCTGCTACAAACACTGTCGGATCGTTGGCAAACAGCCAATCTAAGTTTTGTTTTATCTCAACAATCCAACGAAACTGTTTGGTGTTGTCTGACATCGGCTGACCGTTACTGTCGGGGTAAACGACGGTTTCTTGCAGATTGGAAACCATAGCCCGAAGCCTCTAAAACGCTTGCATTTCACTGTACCAAATTCAGCACTTCTACGGGACGATCGCACGGTCAAACTGCTGCTGTATCGAGAAGACAACATTGGCGAAGTATAGATTGTGGATCATATTTTGGGTTAGCGATCGACAAGATTATTTATTCAACCACAGCTTTTAACAAAATTAAGAGCCAAGAATCTGATAAAAAGGCTTACCAATCCTTGACTCTTGATCAACGGTTATGGACTGAATCCTGCAATAGTTAAACAACTCCTTGCAGATGACTTGAAGCGATTACATTAACGACGAACGTTGGGAGTCAGAATGTTGATTACAGTTCCCACTGCCGCACCGTTGGCCGCATTTCTAATGTTGTGACGGCGACCTGTGACTTGCCCTGTGAGCGTACTTGCCCCCGCACCAACTGCCGCATCCGTCAGCGCATTGGGTCGTTTGCCTTTGGGAGTCGTTAGATCGCGAGACTGATTGACCGCAGCCCCCGCGGCCGCCCCGTTGATGATGTTGGGCACTACTTTATGACCCGTGACGATGCTAGAGCCGATTCCTACTCCGGCACCGATACCTACATCGCGCCAAAAGTTTTGGTCGGCAGAGGCAGGCTTAATGGGAAGCATTGTTGCACTGATCAAGCTGGTTGCCATCACACCGGGCATGAGGACTCGCTTTAAAGTTAAATTCATGGCTGCACCTCCTAAAAGGAATGAACTGAAGAAAGCTCAGAGAGTCTGGTTTCTTCTTGCCAAGTTCGATCCTAGAAACTCAAACCAAAAGCGCCCTACGTCTTAGGAATGAGATCACTGAGAAAAATATTGTGCCGTTCTATCAAATGACCTATATCGATGTGGAGGTTGAGTCAGGATGTAAATCAGTGCATTAGTCGCTAATTGAACTATCCTACTTAACTTATGAATGCGATCGACCTCAAAATCTTCTTCCCCTTCAAGCATTTTTGTCAGACAAACAATTATGGAGTCTCAGTTGATCGACTCAACCCATTCCTCAAGTTTATGCCTCTCGTGTTGGTAAATTGTTGGGTGTTTCATCCACAGGTCAGAGGTAAAGTTATAAGAAATTTACTAAGGTTTGGATAGGTTCAGTTCAATTGTTGGGTTTTGATCGAAGGGGGAAGACCCATCGAATTTACGTTTTCTTAGGTGCATCGGTCAAGATAAAGGAACGGATTGATTAATGCGATCGTCCAATCCTATTCAACGTTGGGAAAACCTTAATAAAACCTTGGCAGGCTGTTAATAACTGATTGGTAGGGTTCTGTTATCTACCGATAATTCCTTACACAATCATGGATTGGTACAATTCTTCGCGTCTTCTCTCGACTCGTTTTAAGCGACGTGATCTTTTGCGTGGTGCGGGTGTTTTGACTGGCGTTGCAATCGCCTCTCAATTTCCTGATAGAGTCATGGCCCGACCTTTGTTTTCTAGCTATCCCTTTACGTTGGGAGTGGCTTCGGGTGACCCATTGCCAGATGGCGTTTTGTTATGGACAAGATTGGCTCCCGATCCGCTCAATGGCGGTGGAATGCCAGAAAATGCCGTCTCGGTCAGATGGCAGCTTGCTTTAGATGAAGGCATGAGACAGGTTGTGAAGTCGGGCACCAAGATCGCAACGGCTGACTTTGCCCATTCAGTGCATGTCGATGTACGCGGATTGGAGCCAGGGCGCACCTATTGGTATCAGTTTAAAGCGGGGAATGAAATTAGCCCGATCGGTCGAACTCGCACCGCACCCGCTAGAAATCAACCATTAGATCGGCTACGATTTGCATTAGTCAATTGTCAAGACTGGCAAAATGGCTATTACACCGCTTATAAACATGTCGCAGAAGAAGATCTTGATTTAGTCGTTCATGTTGGCGATTACATCTATGAATATGGGCCAGAACCCGGCGGCCCCCGTCAGCACAATAGCCCTGAAATCATCACGCTGACTGACTACCGCAATCGTCACGCACTCTATAAGACTGACACCAATCTACAAGCGGCTCATGCAGCCTTTCCCTGGGCGGTCACCTGGGATGATCACGAAGTTGAAAACAATTACGCCAACAGCATTTCTGAAAACGAGGGCGACTCACCCGCAGACTTTTTGGTGCGACGGGCCGCTGCTTATCAGGCTTATTATGAACATATGCCATTGCGACGATCTTCTCTACCCAAAGGTGCCAATCTGCGTCTCTATCGTCGGCTGACCTTTGGGGATCTGGCTCAATTTAGTATTCTAGATACGCGCCAATATCGTACTGATCAACCCTGTGACGATGGGCTAAAACCACTCTGTGAAGCCGCTCTCGACCCCAAGGCCACTCTGACTGGAAAGGCACAAGAACGCTGGTTGTTTCAAGGTCTACAACAATCGCCTGCTCGCTGGAATGTCATTGCTCAACAGGTGATGTTTTCTCAATTTGATTTTGATGCGCGTCCAGAAGTTAAAGCCTTTAATGTAGATCAATGGGATGGCTATGTTGCTGCCCGCGATCGCGTTCTCAGCTTTTTGGATCAGCAGAAACCCTCTAATCCGATTGTATTAACAGGGGATATTCACTCTAGTTGGGTGCATGACATCAAACGAGATTTTAATCAGCCCTCTGCCACGATCGGAACTGAATTTGTAGCCACTTCCATTTCGTCAGATTTCCCCACTCAGTTTATTGAACCTGTCACCCTGGCGTTGTCCAATAATCCTCATACAAAGTTCTTTAATGGTGCTTTGAGAGGGTATGTGCGCTGTGATTTGAACCGCGATCGCTGGCAAAGTGATTATCGAGTCGTCTCAACCATTCGCGAACCGCAGGCGACGATCAGCACTCTAGCTTCTTTTGTCGTCGAGGATGGTCAACCTGGCGCTCAACGAGCCTAACGGTAGTTCGAGAACGCCCCCAAATCCCCCACAAGTGAGAGACTTTGAACTGTGGAAGTCTTAAAGTCCCTCAGAATTGGGGGGTTGGGGGGCAGAAGCACTGAACAACGAAGTCCAGGAACTCAATCGCATTCCCTCTCTCAGCGCACCCAAAAATAAGCTATCAACAGCGTCACCAACGTTAGCGGAAAGCCAAAGCGCAAATGTTCTACAAAAGAGAGTTTGTAACCCAGTTTGGCAGCAGCTTCGATCGTAATCAAATTAGCTACCGATCCAAAAACCGTAAGATTCCCTGCCAACGTTGAACTAGCAGCCAACAGTAACCAGGACTTCGTATGGTCTGCACCAATTAACGGACTCAACAACAGCACCGCAGGCACATTTGAGACAAGATTCGACAAGATTGCTGTGACGCTGATTAGTCCCGCAGAAGACCCGATCGCTTTCGTCAACGGCGCTAATAAATTTAGTTGTTCAGTGGCTTTGGTGAGAATAAATAAGCCTGAAAACATCACCAACAAATTCCAATCGACTTCGCGTAAGATACGCTCTGGTTTGACGCGGCGTGTGATTAACAAGACACTGGCTGCAAGTAGGGCAGATTCGGCTAAGGGCAATCCGATCGCAAACGCAGTCAGCAAGCCACTCATGACGACGATCGTTTTGATCAGCAAAGGTCGATAAATTTGCTTGTCAGAAATAGAAAAGCGTTCACGAGCGATCATTGACCGAACTTCAGGATACAACAGCCACAGTCATGCAATTTGAATCACTAAACCAATCAAAGCGATCGGAGTTAAGGCTTTAGCAAATTCTAAGTAGCTGATTTGTGAAAATGAACCAATGAGAATATTTTGAGGATTACCGCTCAACGTGGCAACAGACCCGATATTCGTCGCGCCCGCCATCGCCAACAGATAAGGAATTGGATTCAAGCGTAACGTCTTTGTCAAACTGAGAATTAACGGCGTGAAGATCAGCGCGATCGTATCATTCAAAAAAACCGCAGACACGACTCCGCATCCAAAAGTCAACGCAACGATCAATCCAAATGGACTGCTGGTGAGACCGAGTAACCACGCGATCGCTAATCGAAAAAATCCCCCATAAGATAGACTCGCATTCACAATCATCATACTTAGGAGGAATACAATCGTCGTAGAGTCGATCGCCTGCCACACATTCTTGAGTCTCAAAACGCCCAACGCAATCACGAATGCAGATCCGACCAGTGCGATCGTCGCTCGATTCATTCTCAAGCCTGGGAAGTAGCCGATCGCTAACCCCAAATAAGTCAGCCCGATCACCCCATATTTCAAGAAATCCACACTTCACATCCTGTTTTGAGATTACGGATATGTCCATTGGCGGAGAGCCTCACTATAATTAGCAGGATTTCCACACCAGACTTTTAGGGCACAATTTGACAAGATGAAAGTATCAAAGAGGGTAAACCCATGAAACTGTACGACTGGTATCGCAATATTATCCGCAACTCTAAGTATCGCTGGCTGATTATTTTGGGCACGTTGGCTTATTTGTTAAGCCCGATCGACTTGCTGCCTGATGTGATTCCTGGCATTGGTCAAATTGACGATGGTTTGCTGCTAACTCTGCTGATTGCTGAAGTGTCTCAGGTGTTGCTTGATAGAGTGAAGACGCGCAAAGGAACAGAGCCGACCGAAACGGTGGATGGCGCTCCCGTCAATGCTGATACGGTGGATGTGAAGGCGACCCCCGTCAAGTAGGCTGCATTTAGCCAATTTCAACCCAGTTTTGAAGGGGTGCGGTTGCAGAAATCGTGCCTTTTTTCATTGCTTGCCTATTGCAATGGGCCAAATACAATCGGCTCTCCTGGACTTGTGGTGAAAAAGAGGGGGGTTGCTGATAGCTTCCTCAAAAGATTGAGCTAAAAGGTCTACGGGGTATAGGTTTCTTGATCAATCAGGTTAGCTTATAACCAGAACATCAGGAGAGCCATACAATCTCATAAATCGCCGTTTCATTCAGTTGATTCAACACGCGCAGATACTCACGAGCATCGTTGCGACGACGAAACCGGACGACGACGATTCGCTGCATTTTGGGCAAGTGTTGAGTAATGCACCACGGCGAAAGCCTGTCTCGATAATTGCGAACAAAGCAAGCTTCGACCGTTGCGCTTAACGGTTGTCCTGATATCGTCAGTGGGTGAAGTTCCTGCCAGCCACGACACTGGTTCAACAACTCCAGCCAAACTACAACGGCAACTCCCAGCGATGCTGGTCAAGCTAAATCGCTACGCCTTGTTGATCATTGATGACTTGGGAGAAAATTGATGCCATAAATCGGACTATGTAGTTGACACGAGACAGCCGCGATTGCTACAACTTGGATTTAGCATGGAGCAGATTGCTGAACCAGCAATTCTCAGTATGGCAAAAAGCTGTTCAAGTCCTGGAAATACCTGTAATGTAACGAGAATTACAGGGGTGTAGGTCGGCTCTTTATGCCATAAGCTGGACATGATGAATATCGGCTATGTCTCCATGACTGAGACTGTCTGCCTTGAAACTATTTACTAAAAGCGAAGAGTAATTGCATCATTAACGACCGCATTCTCTGTCGCGTTCACGAAACACACCGAACGATCGCCACCTGCATCGCATCCGACACAAAACACGCGCCGCCAAACTTATTCAAAATCGGGTTGAGCGTTTCAATCACGCCGTCAATCTGGTCAGGGTTGCAGAAAGCAATCACGTAAACATTATCTAAACTGTTGAGCGCAAAATCTTCGGAGATGGTGCCGCGATCGCTCTTTCCCGTCACATTATGAATTACGGTGTAACCCGGAACACCCGCTTTCTCAAGCCCTGCAAGAATTTTGTTTAGCTCCACCGAGCTGGCCATAATCTCGATGCGTTTGACCGATTGCATAAAGTTAGCTCCAAAATAGGTTGATACCGTACTGATAAAGCGGAATTCCAAAAATAATATTGAATGGGAACGTGACAGCCAGCGCAGTCGAAATATATAAGCTAGGATTCGCTTCGGGAACCGTCAGACGCATCGCAGCAGGAACGGCAATATAAGACGCACTCGCACACAAAACCGCAAACAATAACGCATCACCAGGAGACATTTGGATCACTTTTGCGATCGCTAATCCCAACCCTGCATTCACAACGGGAGTTAGAATCGCAAACGCAATCAAAAACACCCCCGCTTTCTGCAAATCTTGAATTCGTTTGGCGGCGACCAGTCCCATATCTAGCAGAAAAAACGTCAACGCTCCATAAAACATATCTTCGACAAAAGGTTTCAAAACCTGTGCGCCATGTTCTCCGGTAAGAATGCCGATCGCCACACTTCCCACCAGCAAAAAAACCGATCCATTCAAAAACGATTCGCGCAACACTTCGCCCCAGTCAAATGCTTGCTCCGTCTCAGTCGCCGCAAACACTTTCACTAACACTAAACCGACTATGATTGCAGGCGATTCCATCAATGCTAGAGCAGCCACCATATAACCATCGCTGGCAATGCCTAACTGATCGAGAAATGAACCCGCCGTGATAAACGTAACCGCACTAATCGAACCGTATGTAGCCGCGATCGCCGCAGCATTATAAGGATCAAGTTTGATTCGCAAAATGAAAAACGTGTAAATGGGAACGATACACGCCATCAGAATCGCTGACATGATTGCTAAAATGACATCCTGACCAATGCCACTCTTCACCAATTCGACTCCGCCCTTGAAGCCGATCGCAATCAACAAATACAGCGAAAACAACTTGGGAATCGGCGGCGGAATCTCTAGATCCGATTTGACCAATACCGCCAACATCCCCAAAAAGAAAAATAACACAGGCGGATTCAAAAGATTGGACATCACCAGGCTGAGATCCATCGTCACCAAGACTCCGATTCATAAACGTTACGAATCTTCAGATTACAGCACTGAGTTGCGAATATTTGCTGAAAGGCGACCCCTTGCGGGTAACTCGAAGAGATCATCCCTACTTTTTGTGGCTGCTATAATAATTCAGGAAACCTGGGGCTGTAGCTCAGATGGATAGAGCGACCGCCTCCTGAGTAATTGGGCACCGTAAGGGAAACTTTACGAGTGAATGTGATCAAATTCGGTGAACCCTGCAAAGTGAGAAATCTTCTGACTTATGGGAATACCGAGCCAAGCCGATAAGAGCGGTTTCAAGGATAAATTTTGGATTTTGAACTTGAAGTCAGAACTCAAAACTGAGAACTCAAACTCTTCGGAAGGTGTAGAGACTAGAAGGTCACTACCTACGGGCATTAGCCTATGGTAAAGGTATAGTCCAGAGAGTGAGGAAACTCACACAAATCTGAAGCGGTAGGTCGAGGGTTCGAGTCCCGCCAGTCCCGTATCCCAGGAATTTCTGATTTAGTTTTTGCTTCACGATCGCATCAATTCTGCTTGTAGCGACCTTGATGGGCTGACTTCAAATTTTAATGAATCCGGTCGCTTTGGTTAGTCTAATTCAACTTTGTCTCATTCAACTTTGATCGGGAACGATCGACATAGCTACAAGTTTTCTTAACTCAGCCCCTTCATTCCCGCCGCTACATAGGCTGCGTCCGTCACCATTCCGACTAGCGTAATGGGATTGTTGGCAGGCGAAACATAGCGATCCTTGGGCACCGAAAAGAGATACTTCACGGTCGATCGCACATAGACGACTAGCACCACCTCGATCGGCAAAATATCCAACAATACATCAACCTGCTGTTTTGCGGTCTGCTCGCGCTCTCCCTCTGGCAACGTCGGAAACCGTAACCCCTGCCCATTCACCCAATTCTCCAAATCCAGAACGACGACTTGGGCCGACGATCGCCGAAGCTGTGTTTCTTCCTGCCGCAGGCGCACTGATCGAAACCCTCTTCCATTCAGCAGTTCAAACTCAGTGGGGACAGCCGTTTTGCTCAACAAACAGTAATCTACCAACGTCGAACTGATCACTTCCTCTTTTTGCAACGTTCGCCGCACCACCTCCAGCTTTGAATCCAGCAGATCGCTCATATAAGCATCCACACGCTGATTGATCCCATCCTTTGCAACCTGCTTGGCATCATCTAGATTGGTCTTAAAGATATAAGCGATCGCCCCTGTAATCCCTGCACTCAAGGCGGCAAAACCCACCAGCGCAAACTGCATTGTGCTAATAAAATTCTTGAAACTCTCGCTGAGCGTCTTATTTTCATCCGTGATTAGCTTCAGCTTTTCAGTAAATTCTGCCGTTTGCCGCGCGTTCTCCCTGGTGAGAAACTCGATTTGCTGCCGCAACAACTCAACCGAAGCTGGACTATCAGAAGGAGCCGGCGTTTGGGCCAGCAGGGTAGAAAGATCAAGAAACGGCAACCAGTTCATAAGCCTATGCAAAGACATGATTCAAATGATACTGTCACTCGTCAAACTTGAACTAACCCACGCAAACTAGACAACTTCAACGTTATACATACTTAGGTATACATATGTGTACCTATTAGAGTGTGTACCTATCAGAGAACAAGTCGCCCGTCTCTAAATTCAATTGAGCACGATCGTACGTCATCGGCTAAAAAGATATCTACCTCAAAGGCTGTCTAACGCTGACTCAATTAGTTTATTAAATAAATATTAAATAGATCAGAAATAGATCAGTGGCATCTCTGCTTTAGCGGCGACTTAACCGTTACTTCACAAGATAAGATTTGTGCAGCTATAGATTACAGAATCGCTGGCTTGCGCTTTAATAGATGATCTGTAGTTTTTCCCGAAAATCCTGTGATCACATCCAAAGTGAAAGTCGAGCATCTCAAGACTGCACTGACGATCGCGCTAATGGTATTTGGAGCCATCACACTTTATATAGAATGGGGTTTGCAACAAAACCATTGTGTCAGGATGAATTTGCTGGTGTTGCAAGTCTCAATCGGGCGGCAGTGCCCCAAGTAAATCTAACGAAACCACAACTGAACATTCCATTCAATTAACAAACGGTGAGTGACCAAACCAACCGGACTATCATTCACCGTTTATTGTCGATAGACTTTCAGCGTAAATCTTTTTGACACTATTGAGCGTCAGCATTGAGTTGGTCGATCGCATAGCGCGCCACTGCCAAACTCATTTTGGCCTGCTCTGTTTCAGACAACTCACTCCACTCAACCGGACGAATACTCTTGAGCGTGGAGTCGATCGCATCCGATTCATCACGCATCGCATAAGCCAAAGGACGAGCCAACACCTGCAAATCTTCGTCTGCCCAGGCTGGCAAGATTTCTTGCACACACAGCACTAATTGGTCTGCCAGCGAATTAGAAGCTTCTGCAACCTGTTGAGCCTGACGAGCGATCGCATTGAGAAACGCCTGGGGCATCGCCGCAAACTTTTGAGTCAGTCTCGTTTGAAGAGAGTTAGCTGACCAGAGGTGATCGAGGTGAGCAAAAAAGGTGGTCGATCGAGCCGTAATCTCACTCTCTTGCCAATCATCGAGCGAAAAGCCTTGCTCTAACTCGGTAAAGAAACTATCCGCAGCAGGATTAGCAGGATTCCAGGGGTAAGAGATTCTCCCTTGAGGATTTTCAAGCACCTCTACCTCAGCCGTCTCGATCAACTCGGTGGGCTGCCAGCGCAAAATCACATCGTCTGTTTGAAGGAGTGCGTTTGCCAGATCTTGTTCGACTTGAGCTTGAAGATTTGCACCGAGATGAGACCGACTTACTTCGTTTGCCATGATTGAAAATTCCCGCATCCACTGAATGACTTGAACGTTTGCTGTTGATACCTACAGCCTCGCTGTTACAGGTTCCGTAACGAAACTCACCAATTCTACGAATCATGCATAAATAGCACTTCCTGAACCGATATTACACAAGGCGGAACGGCAAATACTCGGTTACACCAAATCGAGAAATGCTCATTCTGTATCGTGTTTATCGCGTGTCAGAGAGTTCTGGGTGAGCGATCGAGAACTCTAAAACCGAGTTTTGCGACCCTCCGAATTTTAGCTGAACGCCCGACTCTAACAATACTTCTTGATGATGAACTTTTTGCCAACCGCTTCCACCATAGAGCCAGGTGCCATAGCGGGAAAAGTCGCGCAAAAAATAAGTGGGCTGATTGGGATCAGGAGAAGAGTTGCGATAAAAGATTTCAGCATGTTTTCGAGAAACGCCCGGTTCGCCTCGCAGCACCAAATCATTATCGTCACTCATGCCCACCCGCATCAGTCCACCACGAACCGTCCAGATTTTAGAACTCTCAATCGATCGCAGCGAAGCCGTCGGAACTTTGCGCCCAAACTGACTCGGACTGCGGGGAATTTGCGTCAATCCTTCATCCCACGGCTTGAGCAACTCGCCGTCAAACTCTGGATGCATATAGAGAACGGGCAGCGTCCAAGCTTGCTGATTGAATTTAAACAACGTCAAAAGATGCTGTCTAGCAACGGCCACCGCCTGGTCGATCGGCATTCTTTCTCCCAACGCCTGAGCAAACGCCTGAATAAAACTCAGCGCTTCCTGATCAGTGATGGAATCCCGCATCGCCAGCACCGCCGGAACCCCATGATGCAGCAGCACTTCCGCCAAACTGCTCCGAGGAATGGCCTGATAGCCTTGCTGATCGGGTTGTGCGCCCCAGCAAGCATTAAAGACGGCTAGTTTGACTCGACAGCGAGTTAGCACTTGAGCCAACTCTGTCCCATTGAGCGTCATGTCTGGTCGGAGAAACAGCAGTCCTCCATCGGGCGCAGGCACCCCATGCCCCGCATAAAACAGAACGTTATATTGTCCGGTTTCGAGGCGATCGATTAACTCAGCCGGGGTAGGCTGCAACAGGGTATCGACTTGACAAGAAGCCATATAGCGACTGGCACTGTGCAAAATCGAGTCGTTCGCGTCTTCCTGATGGTCAGGACACTGCAAAATTCTCGCCAGGGCCAGCGCTTCCTGCTCTAACTTGAGTTTCTTAAGTTCGGATCGACGACGACCATCTAACCCACCAGAAATCGGCTGAACATCTGGCGCAGCGTCCTGTCCCAAAACCAGAAGAATGCTCAAACTCTGGTCAGTTCTCAACGCGGGTAGGGCATCGACATCGCTGGTCGTGCGACTAAACAGCAGTTGTTGACTGAGCGAAACGGCCTGTTTGCCCGCCTGACTTTGCATAACTTCCCAGGGCAGCGCAATCAGATCGGGATCTCGAATGTCTAACCGCAGCCGCAGCGCCTTGTTTTGCCCCATTGCGATCCCCTGGCTTTGATTGATGCTGCCCTGAATCGGCCCGTCAAAGAGCCACTGCCAGAGGCTAATCCCCAAAGTTTGCATCAAACGGACGCTGCGAGAAGGCTGCCCCGGTGACTGAGCGACATCCGCTAGCGTCAGCAGGGGGGTATTGGCTTCAGAAACGTGGGGAACTTTGGGCAGACTTCGGGCAGAAAATAGCTCTTGCCAGGCGTTCCAGACTTGATCAAGGGCATCAGACCAAATGCTGTCATGCAAAACATATCCACCTCGATAAGGAGCCTGAATCACATGAATCGCAAAGTGATTGGCTTCGGTGGCGCGGAGGCGTTCGATCGCTAGGCTTAAACAGGGAAGTTCAGACAATGACATTCACAGACGCAGAACAAGGAATCCTCACAAAGACCAGGAGATGCAGAGGGAGGTGGGCAATCACACCTGTTTCTTAGTTTATCGACTTGGCTGACGTTTGGGCTTAAATCTTTTGGGCTTAAATTTTTTGGGACATCGGGACGTTAGCAGTCCATCAAGGCGAAGCGCACTGTCCAAGCTGGTCTGGTTTGATGCTGAAATTTTGGGCGACGTAAGGCGCGATCGTCGCTTCTTCTAGCCAGCCTGCTTCTCCGGGTTTGACCAGCCTGGGAAGGGGAGTGCTTGAGGAAGTTGCCGCGCTGCCTGCTACCGAACAAACCTTTAAGCGCAGCCACGATCGCTGGTCGGTCATTGTTTGTTTGCCCACCACTTGCAAAATACTGCCAATGGGGACTCGCCCCACTATAGAAGTAGCAGAAGTAGCATCCGCCGGCCCAGGCAAGTTCAACAGATTGACTGAGCCGAGATCAACGCTTTTGACCGTCAGATCCTTTTGTTTTTGGTCGAGCCTGACAAACGAGCCAACCGCCAACAAAGGATTTGCCGAATCTATCGATGCCCCAACAGTAGGAGACGGGCTGTCCGTGGGGACTGCACTAGGAATTGGCTCCGGAGAGGGCGTTGTGAGGGGTGGAGACGGTTCTACGGCGATCGGGTTAACGCGGGCCCGCAGTTCTGGCACCAGTAGATAAAGCAGCAGTCCACTCACGCCCAACAGGGCCGTTAGCGTCAAGAACGGTGGGAGCCAGCTAAAGGGCGATCGCGGTGGCTGAATAATTTGAGTTCTAACCGGGGTTTCGTCAGGGGAATCGTCAGCAGCCTGGGGCAAGGCGGTCGCTCCGCTGCTCTCTCTCGCAGACTGCTGCCAGTTGATCGAAGATGGAGTCGGGGTGGATTCGCTTCTATTGACTCGGCAGTAGACTAACCCGATCGTCACGTTGTCGTGTCCGTTGCGGGTGTTAGCGATTTCGACCAAGCGCTGGCTAACAATTCCAAGGTCAGCGTTGCCATCCAAAATAGGAGCAATTTCGCTGTCCCAAACTTCCTCAATGCGATCGTGATCACTCAATCCATCTGAACAAAGTAAAAATACGCAATCCTCATCCAAAACAAATCGCTGGACGGTGGGATGCAAAAAGTCAGAACTACCCATTCCCAATGCCTGAACGAGCGATCCAGACGCGGGCTGCTGTAGGGCATCTCGGTAAAGGGCATACCCCAAACGCACTTCTCTAGAAGCAACATCGTCATCCAAAGTGACCTGATAGCAGCCTGTGCGAGTGATACGATAGGCGCGACTGTCTCCAACGTGGGTGATATAGAGTTCGTGTTTGTGCGCTAGAGCCATGACGACGGTCGTTCCCATGCGCTGGCGTTCGTGTCGCTGTTCGGTGTCGTTGCGCTGGCTGATTGCGTCATTGGCGGCAAAGGTAGCTCGTTCTAGCCCATCGACTAGCGTGGCTGCGTCAAGATTGCTGGCAAAGAGGCTTTCGGCTTGACTTTGAAGGGTGGCGATCGCTAACCCAGACGCAACTTCTCCACCTTCATGTCCCCCGATTCCATCACAGACGATTACCAGTGGGTTTGCTTGATTTTCAGACAGGTTTACCGTCAAGACCGACCCACCCGGTGGATAGCAGGCATCTTCGTTGCTTTGGCGACTCGGCCCCTGATCGGTTGCGGTAGCAATCTGAATCTGTCGCTCGACCTGTCCATATTTTGCAATGCCCTGATCCAGCAGATCCAATAATTGATCAGCGTGGGTAATTTGCCCCTGGATCAGTTGGTCACAGAGCGGCGTGAGAAACTCAGACTGGAGCACTTGTCTGCTTGGGGTGAAATACGAGATCGGCAATCGATCACTCGCATCAGGCTGCTGATTCCAGGTTGACCAAAGTTGACCCAGGGCAGACAAATCGGGAGGCTGCTTGTCAAATTTCAGCTCTAATAGTTTTAGACAGGCTCCGTCAACCCTTAATAAAGTTGGATCTAGCAAGGTGGAAGCTACTTTTTCTGAGCTGAAGGGCTGCCAGAAAGAAGCGATCTGCCAGAGCCAGTCCAGTTGACGAAGCGGCGTACTTCTTGACCAGAGGCTTTCTAGGGTTGGCATGAGTTGCCCTGCTAAGTCAGAATCCTCAAGGGTGGCTCCTGCGGGATAGATAGGAGCAGTTTCTAACAAATAGATGGGTGAGGTCGCGCTCTTCGAGTTACCCGCAAGGGGTCGCTCCTTGTCTCGAATCCAGCCGTAGACCTGCGGCACATGCAGACGATAGGGAAAAAGTCTCAGATAGCTTTCCCAGCGAGGGGGCAGTTCGGGGGGCGTTTCGGGTGGGGCACCGGGTTTGGTGTCGAGCAGAATTTGGTCAGACTTAAACAGATAACGATCTCCTAGCAAATCTCCAGACCGATCGCTCTCCAAGTGACCCACCGCCCACAAATATCGTTTGAGCAACAGCGTTCGACACTTGTGACAAAACTTGTGGCTTTCTGGGTTGAGAGCCTGACAAAAATAATTGGGGCATTGGAGAATGGGACGATCGTTATCCATTGAGGGTTAGGGGGTGTGCTGCCAGCCAGAACACGAGAAGATTGAAGGGAATGGGCGATCGAAGTTGGCGATCGTCTGAATTCAATAGTCTATGTTCAATCGACTCACATTTCACCTAAAAAGGCTGCGATTCTTCTTCATGTTAGTCCCAAGGCTTTTACGGTTGACCAGAATCCCTCTAAAATTGAGCCACAATAAGTAGATATACACAGCGTAGGAAAACGATATGGCTGAGGGCGAATCTCAAGCGCAAGCCCAGGCTCCTCTGTCGGAGCGGGAGTTGCAGGTCATTGAGCTAGTAGCCATTGGCCTGACCAATCAGGACATTGCCGCAAAGCTAGAAATCAGTAAACGAACGGTTGACAACCATATCAGTAATATTTTGACCAAAACGGAGACTGAGAATCGGGTTGCGCTTGTCCGTTGGGCATTGCAGTGGGGCAAGGTTTGTATTGATGAGGTCAATTGCTGTACCCTGCCGCCGTATAACCCGAATGGGAAGGGATGAGGGATGAGGGATGAGGGATGAAGCGTTTGGATGAGGAGTGTAGGGGTTTGCGGTATTTGGTGAGGTGTGCGGGGCTGCCTTTGGCGGTGTATCGGGAGGTTGCGGCGCACTTGTCGCAGGTGGAGGGTGTCAAGGCGGGGCTGACCGCTCAATCGTCGTCTCAGTTTGACTATCAGCAAAGTCAGATCGAGAGTCTGTGGGTTGAGGTTTCAGGAGTCAGTGTTAAGGGGCTATCGCAGGTGGATCGGATTTTGGCTTACTATGGCGATCGCTATGGTGCCTGGGAAAAAGAAGTTCAGGCAGACTAACGTTTAAGTGTTTAGGTTAAATGAGTTCAATTCAAGCAATTCGCGGGACGCGGGATATTTTGCCCAATGAGGTGGGTCAGTGGCAGCGCATTGAGGCGATCGCTCGTGACCTGCTGAGTCGGGCGGCTTATCAAGAAATTAGAACCCCGATTTTTGAGCAGACGGCCTTATTTGAGCGCGGCATCGGGGAAGCGACGGATGTCGTCGGCAAGGAGATGTACAGCTTTAAGGATCGGGGCGATCGACCCTTAACGCTCCGGCCAGAAGGAACGGCTGGTGTGGTGCGATCGTTTATCGAACATGGTCTACAGGCTCAAGGTGGTGTGCAGCGTCTCTGGTATCTGGGGCCGATGTTTCGATATGAGCGGCCACAAGCAGGAAGACAGCGACAGTTTCACCAATTGGGGGTGGAGGTGTTGGGGAGCGCTGACTTTCGAGCGGATGCGGAAGCGATCGCGCTGGCAACCGACATTCTGCAAAGTTTGGGATTGAAGGATCTGCGGATTGAGTTGAATTCGATTGGGGATGGAGACGATCGCCAACAATACCGAGAGGCGCTGATCAATTATCTGATTCCCTTTAAGGCTGAACTGGACACGGATTCTCAAGATCGTCTGACGCGCAATCCGTTAAGAATTCTCGACAGTAAGGATGCTGGAACTCAGAGAATTCTCGACAATGCCCCCAGTATTTTGAATTATTTGGGTGCGGAGTCTCAGCAACGATTCGATCGCCTTCAGCAGCTTCTCAAGGATTTGGGAATTTCTTGTCGGGTCAACGATCGCTTGGTGCGGGGCTTGGACTACTACACCCACACGGTTTTTGAGATCCAGTCCGATGACCTGGGATCGCAGGCGACGGTTTGCGCGGGGGGACGCTACGACGGACTGGTCGCAGAGTTGGGCGGCCCTAACACGCCAGGAATCGGTTGGGCAATGGGTTTAGAGCGTCTGGTGATCCTCTTGCAGCGACTTGAAACGGCGCAGTCTTCTAAGGTTGACTTCTACATCGTTTCTAAAGGAGAACAGGCGGAATCTCAAGCCTTAGTTGTGGCGCAAAACCTGCGACGATCGAGCTTCATCACCGAATTGGATCTGAGCGGCAGTGCCTTTGGCAAACAGTTTAAACGGGCCGATCGCAGTGGTGCCGCTGCCTGCTTGATTCTCGGAGATGCCGAAGCAGAAAGCAAAACGGTGCAGTTGAAATGGCTGAAAACAGGGGAACAGACGGCGATCGCTCAATCAGACCTCTCCCAAATGACAGAGAAGCTGAGAAGCCAAATCTCCCGCCTGAGAGATGACAAATAAGTGAACTTTTCTAAAGCCAGGTAGCGGTTTTCACGAATCCGTCCCCCTGCTTGCTTAAAATGAGTCTCAAATTCTGCTGTCGTTATTCAGAATCATTCGGAAATCTAAACATTATGGCTGACGAATTGATTAAACCCTACAACGGCGACCCCTTCGTAGGAAACCTCTCAACTCCGATCAACGACTCTGCGTTTACTCGCAACTTTATCGGCAACCTGCCTGCTTACCGTAAGGGCGTTTCTCCCTTGCTGCGCGGTCTAGAAGTTGGTCTGGCTCACGGCTACTTCTTGATTGGCCCCTGGGTCAAACTTGGGCCGCTGCGGGACTCGGATGTGGCGGCTCTGGGGGGCTTGATTTCTGGGGCGGCTTTGATTGCGATCGCCACCATTTGCCTCTCTGCTTATGGTCTGGTGTCCTTTCAAGACGAAACGCCCTCTGATGATCCGCTCAAAACTTCTGAAGGCTGGGGACAGTTTACAGGAGGTTTCTTTGTCGGTGCGATGAGTAGCGCGTTTGTGGCTTATTTCTTGCTCAACAACTTCGCGATCGTCGATGGTATTTTCCGAGGCGGATTTAACTAAATTCTCTCGAACTGTTTATCGACGTGAGGGCCTGATTGCTGATAACATTCAGGCCCTTTTTAAGGTTTGCCCAGAGACTCAGGTAAAATGCTCAAAACAAACAGGTTAACCTTCAAGCCGCAAAACCTGACTTATGCCTGAGACGGATTATTGGGAATTTCTATTGCAAAAAGAGGGCGATCGCTCCTGGTTGCCGCTTGATTCGTCTGATGTAGAAATTCTAGAAGGGCGATATCGGATTGTGGCGCGATCGCATCGTAAAAATTCTAATGTCGAGGTGAGAATTACCCATCAGGCAACCGACGAAATTCCGCCCAAACGTCGAACTCAAAAGCGATCGCACCGCACCAATCAAGATGGGCTGGTGGTCGTGATCCCCTTTACTTCGCTCAAGCCTGGAATCTGGGAACTCAACTGTTCTGGCGATCTCATGTCTGATCTGATGGGCAACGGGTGGCAAGCCTCGATTCAGCTTCATGTGGTGCCCAGAGCAGCCGAGGAGGATGCTGACGATTGGGAGCCTGACTGGGAAAGTCTATCTGAAGAGGCGGCTGTTGAAACGGCTGAAACGGACTCGCCTGAAGAATCTCCACCTGAACCACCGCCCGTCAGCAATTCATCCGTCGATCGCCTGCTGCAAATTGCCGAACAACTGTCACAGACAGCCGAATCTGCCCAGTTGGTGGCTCAAGCCTTGCCTCCGCTACAAATCACGCTGACTCAAGAAACCTTTGTCGCGCATCGCGGACAGACACTCACTTTGACGGGTCAGATTGCGTCTGTAGAGACTTCTTTTGGGTTAATGCTCTCTTCCGCAGAGTTAAAGGCCGCACTGCGCGATCCCCAAAGTTCAGATGTGTTGCTAGAGACTTGCGAACTCATTCTCAACCAGCCGCTTCCCATGCCGTTAGCGTTTGAGTTGGCATTGCCAGTTGACTTTAGAGCACGCTTGCTGCTGGGCGAACTTACTCTCTATGACCTGAGTCAACCGTCTCAAGCGCCGTCTGTGTTGGTTACTCAGTCTTTTACGCTGATGGCGGATGCGAGCGATCTGCTGGAGTCGGTTTCTGAGGGAATGGCCCCCGATGAGGAGTCGCTAGAACAAGCCCTAGAAGCGTCTGCCAATCCTAGTCAGCCCGCCCCCCAAACTTCTCAGCTAAACCTGTCTTTTTTGGATCTGGTTGACCCGTCCAAAGCGCTGCCGTCTGACTTTAGACCGATCGCCGCTCAACCGCTACCCCCTCAGATTTATTCACCTGCGTCTCAAGAGGGCAAAAAAAGTTTAGATCTCCCGTCTTTTTCGCCTCCGATTACTGAGCCAGAAGCTAGTCCTGAAGCCATCTCTGACAATCCATTTGAGGCAGATCTTAACCAGCTTGAACTGGCGATCGACTCAGAGGAGCCTTCCCTGCCTGACCAGCCTGCCTTGCCTCCAGCGCCTGACTCAGCAGATGTTTCTTTAAGCTCGCCCATTCAGTCGGCTTTCCAGGCTTTAAATTTGCAGGATCGGTTTTTTAGTCGGCTCAATTCTTTAGCCAGCGATGCCGACCTGTCAGAGGAGTTGAAGGCGGCCGCTAATCCGTTTGTGGTGTCTGAGGAGAGCGCTTTGACTGAAACTGAGTCGATCGCAGAATCAGCAGAAATTTTTGAATCGGCAGAAGAACCGCCCGTCGATCCTGATTTGTCTCACGAAGTAGTGGTGGATGACGAACCCGCAGAATCGGCCTTTTCCCTCAGACAAAAGGCCAAACCTGTTGCTAATCCGCTACTTTTAGCCGACGACGAGCCTGTGCCCACGCCAACTTTGGAAGTCACCACTGAGGAATTGATTGCAGGACAACCGATTTTGGTCAGAGCCAAATTGCCCAATCTGTTGCCCAAGTTTTATGTGAAATTTTGGATTAACGATCGCCAAACTCGCGCTTTGTTAGATGGCCCTCGCTGGCTGGTCGATTTCAATCCCAACGGCTTAGGCGATCTCGAAGCCAGCACTCAGTTGACGGTACCCTTTGGTAGTTTAGAAATCCAACTCGAAGCGATCGCTGTCGAAGTCTCAACCCAGCGAGAAAGTCATAAAGTTGTGGTCGATCGCGCTGTCATTCCGCCCAATTTGCCCGACCTGTCTCTGGATGACTTTGAAGTGTAAGCCCCGCTCACGTTAAAAATTCCGTCGAATCTTATGACGCTGACCGCCAAAGATTTAGAGAAGCTGCAATCTGATTTCCCACGAGTGCGAATTTTGATTAATCCAGAAAAGTCCTGGGTTGAGATTCATCGCTCTAAAGCAGAACCCGTGACGCTGGAAGATAGCGATCGCCTCACAATTCCCGACCTTCTCCCCGGCTGGGAAGTGGAAGTTACGGATCTGTGGTCACCAGAGTTTGACTAACATGACTCCAGGGATCGCACTTCTAGCGCTAATTATCAGTTTGGGAACGGTGGTGATCTTGTCTCCGATTGTTGCTGAGTCCCGTTACGCCAGCCAAAAACTTCAACATCCCGATCAGGTGGCTCAGGGAACGATCGCAGGTGCCTATCGATATGTCTGTTGGGTAACTGGGACGGCAATGATTGCGGCGGCGATCGTCCTGCTCTTTCGTTTGGAGTGGTGAAGCTAGACACACGTTCACTTTTTTCATCTTGTGCTTTGGGTTAGAGACCAGAATGACTGGTTATGCCGCTAAATCTTGAGTGGGGACAGTAGCCTAAAAGTTATTTATGAGTATTCGGAGTCCAAGCAATTGCAGTTTTGTAGTATCATGTAGTATGATCGGCAGAGTTTACAGGCTCTTGCGCGATCGTCTATGGAGTCATCAGCCCAAATGTTGACAAACGAACAAGTTGAACAGTTCATTACCAACGGATATGTTCGGGTCGAGCAGGCATTTTCTCGTGAGCTTGCAAATCGATGCCGCAAGATTTTTTGGGCTGACACTGGGTGCGACCCCGACGATTGCTCAACCTGGAAGAAGCCTGTAATTCGGACTCCGGATCACAGTGAACCACCGTTTGTACAAGCAGCGAACACACGGAAATTGCGTACCGCCTTCGATCAGCTTGTGGGGAAGGGGCGATGGCAACCAAGGTTTAGTTCAGGATATTGCATTGTGCGCTTTCCAATCAATGAAGACCCCGGCGACACAGGTTGGCACATTGACTCAAGCTTCCCAGGCGAAAACTCAGACCCGAATGATTATTCAACATGGCGCATCAATATCCATTCCCGCGATCGTGCCTTGTTGATGTTGTTCTTGTTTTCGGATGTGGGTGAGCAAGACGCACCGACTCGGATTCGTTCAGGTTCGCATCTGGAGGTGGCACGAATCCTTGCACCTGCTAGGGAAGAAGGGTTAACGGATTTTGATGTGAGTGCCACGGCAAACTGCCCTGAAGTGATTGCGACTGGAGCAGCGGGGACGGTTTACCTCTGCCATCCATTTTTGGTTCATGCCGCCCAGATCAATTGTGGCTCTCAACCTCGATTCATGACGCAGCCACCGCTTTACCCGGTTGGAGCCTTTGAGGGTGCAGACAAGGAAACGTCTCCGATTAAATATATAGACAAAGAAACGTCTTCCATACCAATTGAAGAGGCTGTTTGTAGAGCTTTGAGAAAGTCAGACGTGGGTGGCATAACAACCCGACTGGAGCGGACTGTTGGAAGACCTTGGTGATGTTACAAAGGTTACTTGCATCCGCTCAGTCGGAACGTTCTATAGCGGAAGAATCCAGCGATCGGATCACTAAACTTCTCTGGGAAGCCATTTCAACGTCCCCACTCCACTGTTAAGAATTTTAAGAATCGTCACTGTGTGTCACCCTTCACAGGTAAATTCACAAATGGAATCATCTAGCAACCAATAGGAAACATTCTTATGACAGGTTCATACGCAGCCTCATATCTGCCCTGGATTCTCATCCCGATCGTGACCTGGCTCTTGCCCGTTGTTGTCATGGGCTTGCTGTTCTTGTACATTGAGCGCGAAGATCCCACAGGCATCTAACCTGATTAAAACGTTACTTTAAAAGCCGCCTTATCTGATTAGATAGACGGCTTTCTTGATTTGGAGTCTTTAGTTGAGTGATTACACTAGAAGACACAAGCTCACATTGAAGAGCCTAACCCTGCGTAAGCTCCATAGAAAAACAATCCAAGTAGCCCGATAACCCCTGTTCCTGCCACAGTTGCGACAACCCACAGAGGAATTCTTCCACCACCGCTCACAGTCTTACCTCCCAACAATACAAGTGTTTGTAGCCGAATTTAGACAGAAGAAACTGCCCAAAGATTTCTAGTTGAAAAAGTAACTAGAGAAAAGAATGCCCAGCGTGAAAATCATCAACAAGCCCAAAAAGAGCGAAGTTCTATTAAGTTCGACGGGCTGTTTGTTGGGGTTTGGTGCGCCTTTGATAGCCACTGGTCTCTCCTATCGTTGAATAAACTGCATGGAAGCGATCGCGCCCAAGAAGAAAACACTTGGAACGGCTAATGTGTGGACTGCCAACCATCTAACCGTAAAAATCGGATAAGAAACGGGTTGATTTGGAGTGTTGCTAGTCATATTTTTCTGAATTGTTATTGAGATGCTTACTGTTCACCTTTCACAAATTTGTCAACTTGCTGCTTCGCTTCAAAGCGATTGTTGACGATCGGAGCTTCTTGCCGCGCCGCCGGAAAATACTCGTTGGGGCGAGGCGTTCCAAACACGTCATAAGCGAGACCCGTACTCACAAACAGCCAGCCTGCAATAAACAAAGCAGGAATGGTGATGCTGTGAATCACCCAGTAACGAATACTTGTCACAATGTCGCCAAAGGGGCGCTCTCCAGTAGTACCAGCCATTTAGATTCCTCCGCAGACAACAATCAAAAGCTTGTTACTCTCATCATACGGGACTATGAAAGTCCTCACAAGTCAGTCCTCTCACCAATTTACCGTTCTTGATCCCGCGCTCAATTTCAAAGCTAAAAACGACCTCAAAAACGACAAATTCTTTAGCCATTTCAGGCAGTTTTTGCGGCTCCTTGATACCTCAACAAAGTCCCCCGCTGACCAATAATGAATCCCTTATCCTCGCTGAGGAAGGTAATTTTATAAAAGTTGGCAGGAATGTTCTCAACGTCGGTGTCTTTTTGCCAGGTCTTGCCATTGTCAAAGCTACATAAAAGGTTGCCACTGCCGCCTACTACCCAAAGCTCGTCTTGAGTGCGATAGGCCAGATCCAACAGCCCCCAACTGGTGGCAAACTCAGGATTTTGCGCTTCTTGCCAGTCTTCTGGATTTTCGGGAGAATTGCTGAACTGAACTTGACCCCCCCGCGCCAACATCCACAGGCGACCATCTTTGGTAAAGCCCATGCTCTGAAGACGGCGAGAACTGTTGCGGTTGTAGGGATGCCAGATATCGTCTCCGGGCTTCCACACTGAGAAAAAGTTACCTCTCGAAGAGACCGCTACATAGGAACCGTCCGCGTAGCGATCGATGGATTTCGCCACCCCAAAGGCTTCGTTGACCATTGCTTTCCAGTTTTTGCCGCCGTCCGTAGTGCGATAGATGGCTCCCAGATCGGTGGTCATTTCTGCGGTTTTGGGGGCGAGGGCAACGATCGTGCTAGGTGAACCTGGCAACTGCTCACTCAACGGAATCTGCGCCCAGGATTTCCCGCCGTCTGTGGTGTGAAGCAAAATGGAGGGCTGTCCAGTAATCCAGCCTTCTTTACCAGAAAAGTTAACAGAGCTAAAGCGATAGAGCTGCTCGCCCAGGTCTAAAACTCTCTGTCTCCAGGACTTGCCGCCATCTAGCGTCTCCAACAGCGCCGATTTTGTGCCAACCAGCCAGCCATGATTGGGATCATCGGTAAAGCTGATGTCCAACAGGTTTTCCTCGACGGGCAGCGCAATCTGCTCCCACGGGTTACTGCTGAGGACGGGCAAAAAGACAGACTTACAGCCAGTTGTCAGCAAAACTACGGCTAACAATATGACAAATTGTTTCCAGGCTCTCACAATCCAGTGCATCGCTTTCAATCTCTGATACAAATTTCTTTTTACGTTCGATGGAGGTTTCGCTTCTACTATTGCAGCCCGTAAAGGCTCAGAAAGAAGATGAACCCCACAATCAGCCCTCCAAAAATCAGGAGGTTTTTTTGTCCCGGCGTGAGCGTGTTGACCCCTAATCCATACTTCAAATTTTCTTTGAACCCAGAGGCGCTCCCTACGGGGCCGATGTTTTGAAAGCGTGAAGTGGGTGCGCCACAAACTGGACAGCGCCAATCTTTGGGCAAATCCTCAAAATAGGTTCCGGCCGCGATTTTGCGGCGATCGTCCCCTTTCACGGGTTCATACACATATCCGCAAGCGGCGCACTCATGACGATCGAGGGATCTGGGTTCTTCGGCGATCGCGTCTGGACTGACAATTTCTTCTTCGGTACTCATGGCTGAGGGAGGGGTAGAGGACTAGACTGCCAATCTTAAAATCTCCGTTAATTATTATGACATTATGACCAGGCCCTTAAGAAATACATTTTTTACCCTCCGGGATCTCCTTTAGATATAGAAATCTCTTTATGAAGGAGTTCAGAATATTTCCGGGCAAATTTCTCGAATCGTCAAGCTTTTCGGGCGGCGAGGTCAACCGTGTCACTCTATAATGTGAAGCAGAAGTAACACAAATGTTCTGACTTACTTTTTCGTAAGAGGCGGCTAATCACTGTGTTTGTCCTGAGCGGCTACGAATATCTCCTGGGTTTCCTACTAGTTTGCTCACTAGTGCCCATTTTGGCTTTAACGGCTTCTAAGCTGGTTCGCCCCAGTCGTCGCGGCCCTGAGCGTCGCACTACCTATGAATCAGGGATGGAACCGATCGGAGGAGCCTGGATTCAGTTCAACATTCGCTACTATATGTTTGCCCTGGTCTTCGTGATCTTCGATGTAGAAACGGTGTTTCTTTACCCCTGGGCAGTGGCATTTAGTCGGCTGGGACTGTTGGCGTTTATTGAAGCCTTGATTTTTATCGGTATTTTGATTGTCGGTCTGGTCTACGCTTGGCGCAAAGGAGCGTTGGAATGGTCATGAATTCTGAACTTACAACCAATGGGGCATTGATCAACCCGATCGAGCGTCCCAAAATCACTCAAGAGCTTTCTGAGAATGTAATCTTAACCAGCGTGGACGACCTCTACAACTGGGCAAGACTGTCGAGCCTCTGGCCTTTATTATTTGGAACTGCCTGCTGCTTTATTGAGTTTGCCGCTTTGATTGGGTCACGATTTGACTTCGATCGCTTCGGTCTGGTGCCCCGCTCTGCGCCTCGTCAGGCTGATTTGATCATCACGGCTGGCACGATCACCATGAAAATGGCTCCTGCTCTCGTTCGACTCTACGAACAGATGCCCGAGCCGAAATACGTGATCGCGATGGGTGCCTGTACAATTACGGGCGGCATGTTTAGCGTTGATTCTCCGACCGCGGTGCGTGGGGTTGACAAATTAATTCCTGTGGATGTCTATCTACCGGGTTGCCCGCCTCGCCCCGAAGCGATTATTGATGCCATTATCAAGCTTCGCAAAAAAATCTCCAACGAGTCGATGCAAGAACGCGGCAATCTGCGGCAGGTTCATCGCTACTACAGCACCACTCACAACATGGAGATTGTGGAACCCGTTCACGACGGCAAATATCTAGCAGAAGCTACCCGTCAAGCGCCCCCTCCAGAGCTGATGGAAGCAATGGGTCTGCCTGTGGCTCCTGCTCTCAAAGCAACCGAGAAAGAGGGGGTCGATCGTGGCTGAAGAAGAAACCAAAACGACTGAAGCTGCTCCTATTGTTGAAGCAGGCAAAACGTCTAAATGGCTAACCTCAAACGGCTTTGAGCATGAATCAATGGGTCTGGATGCCAGCGGTGTTGAGGTCATCAAAGTCGATGCAGAATTGTTGATTCCGTTTGCGACGGCTTTGTATGCCTACGGGTTTAACTATATGCAGTGTCAGGGCGCGTATGATGCCGGCCCTGGGCAGGAGTTGGTTAGCTTCTATCATCTAGCAAAATTGAGCGATAACGCCGATCGCCCCGATGAAGTCCGCCTCAAGGTCTTTTTGCCTCGTAACAACCCCAAAGTCCCCTCAGTTTACTGGATCTGGAAAGCGGCTGACTGGCAAGAGCGCGAGTCCTACGATATGTTTGGCATCATCTACGAAGGTCACCCCAGTCTCAAGCGCATTCTGATGCCTGAAGATTGGCAGGGCTTCCCGCTGCGTAAGGACTACGTTTCTCAAGACTTCTACGAATTGCAGGACGCGCATTAGTCAAACCCGCCTTGGTCAAACTGCACTCGTCAAACCTGTAGAACTCCTCATAAAGGCTCCTCTGTGTCACGCTAAGGGGAGCTTTTGATTTGAGGTGACTGGTTTGCAAGTCGCGCGCTGCTTCCCAAAAACCGCTTAATCATCTGTAACCCCTCAGTGATAAGCTGAAAAATGGCGGTAACGCGCAAATTATCAAACTGTTTGAATAGCTGAACCACGGAGTAGGGCGTAAGCATGGTCACCACCGCAGAAAAAACGAACATCGGTTACATCACACAAATTATTGGGCCCGTTCTAGACGCAAAGTTCTCCAACGGCAAGATGCCTCGGATCTACAACGCGCTCACCATCAAAGGCACTAATGAAGCTGGGCAAGAAGTTTCCGTTACCTGTGAAGTTCAACAACTTCTCGGTGACAACCAGGTTCGCGCCGTTGCCATGAGTTCTACAGACGGTTTAGTTCGTGGCATGGAAGTCGTAGATACTGGAGCGCCAATCAGTGTACCTGTGGGGCCATCAACCCTGGGACGCATTTTTAACGTCTTGGGTGAGCCTGTTGATAATCAGGGGCCCGTAGGCAACACAGAAACTCTGCCGATTCACCGCGCTGCTCCTAAACTGACCGAGCTAGAAACTAAGCCCTCCGTGTTTGAGACGGGCATTAAGGTGATTGACCTGCTGACTCCCTATCGTCGGGGCGGCAAAATTGGTCTGTTTGGTGGGGCAGGTGTGGGCAAGACCGTGATCATGATGGAATTGATTAACAACATTGCAACTAACCACGGCGGCGTATCGGTATTTGCTGGGGTGGGTGAGCGCACCCGTGAAGGCAATGACCTTTACAACGAAATGATGGAATCTGGTGTGATCAAAAAGGATAACCTTAACGACTCCAAGATCGCGCTTGTGTATGGTCAGATGAATGAGCCGCCCGGAGCCAGAATGCGGGTTGGTTTGTCAGGACTGACAATGGCCGAATACTTCCGCGATGTCAACAAGCAAGACGTTTTGCTGTTTGTGGACAACATTTTCCGATTTGTGCAAGCGGGTTCTGAAGTGTCTGCTCTCTTGGGACGGATGCCTTCTGCGGTAGGATATCAGCCGACTCTAGGAACCGATGTAGGCGATCTGCAAGAGCGGATCACCTCGACGACGGAAGGCTCAATTACCTCCATTCAAGCCGTCTACGTGCCTGCGGATGACTTGACTGATCCCGCGCCTGCTACCACCTTTGCTCACCTGGATGGCACCACCGTTCTCTCTCGTGGTTTGGCCTCAAAAGGAATTTATCCAGCAGTTGATCCGTTGGATTCGACTTCGACTATGCTGCAACCTGCGATCGTCGGCGATGACCACTACGACACCGCTCGTGCTGTGCAATCTACCCTTCAGCGCTATAAAGAGCTTCAGGATATTATCGCCATTCTGGGTCTGGATGAGTTGTCGGAAGACGATCGCATCACTGTGGCTCGTGCCCGCAAGATTGAGCGCTTTTTGTCTCAGCCTTTCTTTGTGGCAGAAGTCTTCACCGGATCGCCTGGTAAGTATGTGAGCTTAGAGAAAACGATCGCAGGCTTCAAAAAAATCCTCGCAGGTGAACTGGATGCCCTCCCAGAGCAAGCATTCTATCTGGTTGGGGACATCGACGAAGCGATCGCCAAAGCCGAAAAAATGAAGGCAGAAGGCAAGTAGAAAAGTTTTGAGGATTTAGCCAAATCTCGGATGGTTTGATCCTCAAACTGTTTTAGTCACACTGCTTTTAACTTTGGAGAAAATTATGGCTTTAACAGTTCGTGTCGTCGCTCCGGACAAAACAGTTTGGGATTCTGTGGCTGACGAAGTGATTCTGCCTAGCACGACTGGGCAACTGGGTATTCTTAGCGGTCACGCGCCTTTGTTGACAGCCCTAGATACGGGTGTGATGCGCGTTCGGGCTGACAAAAAATGGGTGCCGATCGCCCTTTTGGGAGGCTTTGCCGAAGTGGAAGCCAACGAGGTGACTATTCTCGTCAACGGTGCCGAACGAGGAGACACCATCAACCTTGAAGAAGCTCGGACTGCCTACACCGAGGCTGAATCCCGCTTCAACCAGATGCAGTCTAGTACCTCAAGGCAAGAACAGATTCAGGCAACTCAAGCGCTAAAACGTGCCCGTGCCCGACTTCAAGCCGCAGGCGGATCGATTTAGAAACTTTAATCATTCAATGACCCAACAGGGAGGGAGTCAAACCCTCCTTTTTGTTTTGTCCTTCAGCTTTTCCGTGACAATTCATCGTTAAATTGCAGTATAACTACACTTGTACTATCTGCTACAATTACTTCAATTGCAATTTAACCTCCCCTTGCAGCCGACGAAAAGAGAGACCATACGCAAAATTTGAAAACCCTCAAGCGCGGCTGAACTCGTTTCAATTAACTTGATACAGGTAGAACGCTTGAACTGAATCTAGCCTGCTGATAAGATAAGCTGTATTGCTATGGCGGGATTGGTATGGCAGGTGAAATTACATATCGCATTTCTGAAATTAGTCAAGCAGTAAAAAATTTTGACTGCCCTCTTTCTGAGCTTGAGACTGAGCTTGAGATCTTCAAACGAAAGTATCTTTTCTAGGCAGATCTGGACGAAGAACTCGCAGACTACATTGCCGAGCATCTAATGCTCTACAAACCTGCACTGGAAAAAATTCACGTGTGCCTAACCAGTCGCATTTTACAGGAGACTCTTGCCGCTTACTGGCAGAATACTGAATCCGCTGTTCTCAGTACTCTTGAATACGCAACGAGACTTCATGCTAGAGAGGATTTCAAGGACGTGTGGCATTCTACTAATTCTTTAGCTGATGCGCTGCTAACAAAATGGATTCCCATTCAGCCTCGCATAGGCTGCCAAACTTCAACCAATATTGTCGGCAATATAAGCCGATTTGGAAGCAACATCTTGTAGAAACTTCTAGATCTGGTTCTAGAAACGATGAGTTTTATGATTAAGTAGCAAAGTGCCTCCCTAGCTGCTCACTGGTTAGGTGCAAAATTGTCTTTTCAGAGCATTTGCTTAGAGATGTTGTCTGACTTGCTCAACGGACAAATTTAGTGCAGCAGAAATTTGCTCCACGGTCAGCCCCATTTCCCTCAAACGAGGAATCGCTTCATATCGCGATCGTTCTGCTTCTTGTCGCGCCTGTTCTGTCTCAGCGTGAGTTAAGAGCTTTGTCTCTGTGTGAGGAACGTAATAGCGCAATTCACCGTTTGTTAATCTCAGATCGAGCGCAAGTGTCTGGCTGTAGATCGAAACGCTGCCATCGGCCAAAGTCGTGACTGGAATTGGCTCATAGCGATTCCCAATCAAGCGCGAACCTTTGAGCGGCGGCTTTAGATAATCGCCCGTCGGGTCATACTGAAAGTACTCCAATACACCCATGCGCTGATACTTCTGTGGCTTATCCTGTTCGTCGTTGCCGCGAGTCGTCTTAGAAGTCACTTCCAGAACAAATGAAGGGAGCTTGTTTCCTTCTTCCCAAGCTTTATAAGTGCGTCGCTTCTTCTTCTCAACGCCAAAAATCACAAAGACATCCGGCGACACCACGGCATCCGGGACACCTCGTTCGTAATAAACAAACAAATTGCCTGAGACATAGACATCCGATCGTTCCTGAAAATAAATACTCAACGCTTCAACGCTGTAGACCAAATAATCGCGGGTTGGATCGCTCTCAGTCATCGGATTGCCGTCAGATTCTGGGTAGATCGTATCTGGATCGTAGTTGAGTTGGCTTAGAAAAGAGGTCATAGCAGTGCCTTTTCATGGGTTTGCCTTATGGAAGATTGTACTGGATTGTACTATCGGATCAAAAAAGTCCCCAGACGACGATCGACCCCGTCGATCGTCGTCTGGGGACGCTAAGAAATTTGAATGAAACCCTCTAAGCTTCTACACTCGACCGCGCAGCATTTGGGCCATTTCATTTGGTTTTGGTGACATTTCGAGGGCGACTTCTTCGGTGATTCGTCCCGCTTCATAAAGCTTGTAGAGCGACTGATTCATCGTACACATTCCATCAAACGTACATTTGGGAATGATGGCTTCGATCTCGTCAATGTCACCCTTGCGAATGTAGTCTTTAATCGCGTCTGTGTTAATCAAAATGTCATGGAATGCAGCCCGTTTGCCGTCAGTCGTCCGACACAGCCCCTGGGCGATGACTCCCACTAGAGATTCTGCGAGCGAAACCCGCATCGGCTCTTGCTCACTGGGGTTGTAAAGGCTGAGAATCCGCTCGATCGTTTTTACTGCGCTATTTGTGTGTAGCGTCCCCATGACCAAGTGTCCAGTTTGAGCCGCTTTGAGCGCCGTGTTGACCGTTTCCTTGTCGCGCATTTCACCTACAAGAATCAGATCAGGGTCTTCCCGCAAAGCCGCTTTTAGAGCACTATCAAACTTTAAGGTGTGCATTCCCACTTCTCGGTGCTTGATCAGCGCTTTCTGGCTCTTGTGAATAAATTCGATCGGGTCTTCGATCGTAATAATGTGCTTGGGCATCTCTTTGTTGATGTAGTCAATCATCGCTGCCAGCGTCGTTGACTTCCCAGAACCAGTCGGCCCCGTGACGAGGACTAACCCCTTGTGATAGTGGCAAATGTCTTTAAAGACAGGCGGCAGATTTAACTGCTCTAACGTCAAAATCTTGAGCGGAATCAGCCGCAGAACCATCGCTGGCCCATGCAGTGAGTCAAAAATATTAATCCGAACGCGCGCAAATTCATACTGGGTTGCTCCGTCAAAGTCCAGAGTTTCCTGAAATTGGGCGATCTCTGCTTCTGTAAGAATTTCTCTTAACCAGCTAAAAAAGGTTTCGCGATCGGTCTCTGGCCACTCCGTTGATTCGATTTCTCCTCGGTTGCGATAGCGCGGCACTTCTCCCACACCCAGATGCACGTCTGAAAACCCTTTATCAAAAGCTGTCCGAATGAGTTGATCGAGTCTAGGAGAGCCATTTGACAGTCTCTGAGCAGTTCCCGGAACGGACGGAGGGGCAGCGGGACGGTGACCTGTGACAGGCGGGGGAGGGGGCGGAGCCGAAACCTGCGACCCAGGTGGCCCTGCGGGTGACGACACAATAGACGACACAATATTGGTTGAATTAGAAGTCGTGGGTGAGGGCGGCATGGCCAGAGTTTGCAGGGTTGCATCTGGTTTTTCGGCGGTGGCTTCACTAATTTCGATCGTCGTGTTAGTCGAAGAAACCCGCATGGGTGGAGGAGGAGCCGGGGGAACACGAGGCACTGGAGGAGGCGTGATAGACGGACGCTGTATTTCTGGTGTCATATTCCTGCGTGGTGATGAGAAGGCCCTTAAAGGTGCTGCGGGGTCTGGTCAAAGCGAACTAACGGTAGGTCATCTAGTTTTCTACTGGGGGTGAGCGCGCAACTAGAACAATTCTTTAGCTTATGAATGAGTCAGTGTTTTACAAAGTTTTTACGCTTTTTAAGTCATTGAAATGACAGACCCCTAACTGTTACTAAGACTGCCCAAAAGCTCAGATGCTATATCAAGCGTGTCTGGGGTTGGTAGAAAGCAATGCTGCTCACACGCTACCTTCTCATCACAAGAAAACCTTTCAACCGGGTTTTGCCAACCCGCATGGTTTAAGTCGCAAATTAAAGTTTTTTGAGCACACCCTGCCGCATCTATTAAATAAGATAAAGGATGTTTGCATGGTGTTAATTGTCCAAACGTGCAGGTGGCACACTTTAAACTAGAGATAACTGATTGTTTAGTCCTTAATTGAGCGGTCAAGGAACAGCATGAGCAATATAGAAGCCTGGTATGTGATCAAGCAAACAGATGGACATTGTGAAGTTGTGCCAGCCAGCGAAGTGGTGGTTGGGAATGAATCTTCGGCTCAGGTCACTCAGACAGAGCAGTGGGGCCCCTTTGAGTCACCGGGAGCGGCGATCGCTCGTCGGGTCGGTCTAATTCGGGCGGGTAAATGCAAGCCTGATTAATTTGGTTTTGACTCTGCCTGGACTGCTTGGGGTTTGGCGGCCGCCTGTTGGTTGAGAACTTGCAGCGCTTTGGCAAATTGTGGATCAGCCGCGGTGCCAATCTTGTCGCGATCGCGCACCAATGCCTGACGCTGTTCGTCGGTGAGTTCGATGACGACATCGGGATCAATGCCGTGTTTGTTGATATCGCGTCCGTTAGGAGTCAGGTATTTGGCGATCGTGACGGCCATTCCTGACCCATCTCCTAAGCCTCTGACGGATTGGACTAGTCCTTTTCCAAAGGTTTTAGTGCCGACGATCGTCGCTCGCTTGTTGTCTTGGAGCGCCCCTGAGAGGATTTCGCTTGCGCTGGCAGATCCCCCATCCACTAAAACAACCAGAGGTTTGTCGGTAAGCGCCCGACGGTTGGCGGTTTCGCGATCGCTTTCACCCTGACGGTCAACCGTGGAGACGATGCCCCCGTCTTGAAGCCACATTCGAGCGATATCGACGCTGGCATAGAGCAGACCGCCAGGATTGGAGCGCAGATCCAGAATGTAGCCAGAAACCTGCTGCTTTTCTAGGTTTTGAATGGCCTCCCGCATTTCGGGCGCAGCGTTGGCACTAAATTGGACGAGGCGAATGTAGCCAATGTTTCCCCCTGTAGGAGATTTTTGTACGCTAAAGCGGACGGGATGAATCTCAATTTTGGCGCGTTTGAGTTGAAATTCGAGTTCGCGATCGCCCCTTAAAACGCTCAATTTTACCTGTGTCCCGATGGGCCCTCGAATCAGGGTTACAGCCTTGTTGACATCCATACCCTCGGTACTTTTGCCGTCAATCCTGGTGATAATATCTTTGGCCAAAACGCCCGCAGAGGAGGCCGGACTGCCTTCGACAGGGGAAATGACCGTCAGTTTTTTCGTTTTTTCATCTGCTGCTAATTGAATCCCAACCCCGGTCAGTTCACCAGAGGTATCAATCTGCATATTTTTGAACTCGGCAGGGTCCATGAAGCGCGTGTAGGGATCGCCGAGCTTCTTCAGCATTTCGCGGATTGCCTTATACGCCTCTTCTTTGCTGGCGTAGTTGCGATTGAGATACTGCATCCGCAGGGCTTTCCAATCAACCTGGTTAAACGTGCCATCGACATAGCTGCGATCGATTACGTTCCAGACTTCATCGACAATTTCTTTAGGACTTTCACGAAAAAGCGCCTGGCTTTTGGAGAGTTGCAGCCCTGCTCCTGTAACGATTACTGCCGTGACTGCTGCGGCCGTTGCACTAAGGACAATTGCTTTTTTCGTAATCGTCATACCGCTAGAACCGTGAAGAGTGACTAAAAGATTATGCTCAATTTAACATAGGCGACGATGAGCGATCGCTGGAGCGCAATGAGTTTTGAGGGATCAGCGTTAAATTTGCAATCTTCCTCAAAACCCACCGCTTACCTTTTAGGGGTCGATCCACTTCTCGTCAGACTTGATTAGATTAATTAGCTCCGTCACGCCCTCACTTTCAGGAACTTTTTTAATCTCTTCTCGCCCTCGGTAGAGAGAAATAAAGCCTGCCTGTTTGCCGACGTAGCCATAGTCCGCGTCTGCCATCTCGCCTGGCCCGTTGACGATGCAGCCCATGACCGCGATGTTTAGCCCCGTGAGATGCTGAGTGGCTTCGCGCACTTTGTGCAAAACTTCTTCGAGATTAAACAACGTTCGTCCGCAGGAAGGGCAGGCGACATACTCGACCATCGTTCTGCGGAGTCCCAGGGCTTGTAAAATGCCGTAGCAGACGGGGATCTCTTTTTCGGGCGCTTCTGTGAGAGAAACGCGAATGGTGTCGCCGATGCCTTCTGCAAGTAGAGTGCCAATCCCGGCGGTAGACTTGATGCGTCCGTATTCGCCGTCTCCGGCTTCGGTCACGCCTAGATGGAGGGGATAGTCCATTCCCAGTTCGTCCATGCGGCGCACCATGAGGCGATTTGCGGCCAGCATGACGGGCACTTTGGAGGCTTTGAGCGAGAGTTCGATATGGTAGAAGTTGAGGGATTCACAAATACGGATAAACTCTAGAGCGGATTCGACCATGCCCTGGGGGGTGTCGCCATACGTAAAGAGCATTCGTTCTGCGAGGGAGCCGTGGTTAACGCCAATCCGCATCGATTTGTTTTGGTCACGAAGGGAAATGACGAGCGGTTCTAATGTCTCCCGAATTTTTTCGCCAATTTCTTGAAATTCTGCATCGGTGTACTCGGTACGATCGCTCTTGGGCTTTTCAAAGACATATAATCCTGGATTGATTCGCACGTTGTCTACATAGTTTGCGACTTCTAGGGCGATCTTCAGCCCGTTGTGATGTACGTCGGCGACGAGCGGGACGGGTTGGTAAGTCTGGTGTAGTTTGTCTCGAATTTCCTCCATTGCTTTGGCGTGGGCCATGCTGGGCACGGTAACGCGAACAATTTCACAGCCGATCTCATGGAGCCGACGAATCGCCGCAACCGATCCTTCAATATCCAGGGTGTCTTCGTTGATCATGGACTGCACTGCGACGGGGTTGTTGCCGCCGATCGTGATGCTGCCAACGGGGACAGGGCGAGTTTTGCGACGGTGAATGGTGGTGTCGATCGACAGTGGGGAAGCAACAGAAGTGACAGGGCTAGGCAAAGTTTGCATACGCTGGATAAGCTCAACAGCAACAAGACGGACTCAGTAGTCTTTCTGTCTTTCAGATTGCCACAGATAGAGCGCTTTTGTGTGCTTTCTAACCAACAGTCTTGAAAATGAGGAAAATCCTTGGAAAAGTCTGTTTGTGGGTGACTTTTAGGACGTTAGACTTTGGACGCTACGACGTAGAAGATGTGAGTTAGATGAATCTTGCTGCTACTGTCGCTCTGATTGATCCATCAGGGGTTGCAAATCTGGAAATGCCCTCAAACCCCACAAGTGACTGACTTCAGAGTGAAAGGTTTGTCTAGAAGGTGCTTCAGAAGTGGGAATTTTTTGGGCAGAAGGGCTGAACAACGACGTGAACCCTCCATCAAGCTGACCGTAACAAGAAACAACGATCGCCAAACTTTTGTTCCACACAGCAGGGATCGTGGCGATTTGCAAAACCATCAGGGCTTGGAAATCTTCTCGATCGTCTTGCATTTGGGACTCTGGACTTTGGACGTTATGAAGAGGAGATCAACGATCGAGATTCTTGTTTCACACAGCCTGACATCGCAGCGTTTTGTAAAACCATGAAGGCTCGAAAATCTTCTCGATCGTACTTGGTCATCAGAAGCTGGCGGAGTTGATTTTCAGCTTCGATGGTTAGCAAGCCAGTATTGAGTGCCTGTTGCACTACCTCACGAATCAGAGCCATGAAAACACCCCAAGACGCATTTAGTTAAGCAAGAGCATTGCTATATGAAGCTATCTCTATCAAGCTATACACCGGGTCACCTAAAAGCTTATGCAGGTCAACCGCTTTAGCGATGTGTTGCAATTCTTAACTTACTTGACGATTTTCGCTGATCTAGACAAAAACCACGTTTCGATTTAGAAATATTTGCGGCTAATATACGGCGATCACAACCCGTAAAAAGTCCGCTGCAAACACAAAGGGTTCATCAGATTTCGCTTGGCTTCGAGGTAGTGGACGAACCGCATCGCTGAAGGTTCCTACTTCTTCCAAAATTTCTTGAAAAGTTTAATTCAACCCGGCTTGAAATTTTTGGTACGCCAGGGAAAACACGATCGCATTGATCTGATTTGCGACATTCAGCGCTTAGGAATCTACTGATAGAGGGAGGTGATCCCCGGTTGAGTTTTGCATTCTCTTCTTAAGTAACGTTCAGAAAAATAGGGACAGGGGAATGTTTTCAGTGGGTGATTTTGCTTTGAATCGGAAAACTGGACGGTTTGGAAAAGTCGTCGGATACGGTCATCAAATGCTCAACGATGTGTATCAGACAACCTTGAAAGTGATGGTTGTTGACGCAAAAGGAGTCGTCGATCGCATCGAAGAAGATTTGTATTCTGCCTGGAGAAAGCTCGACGACTCAGTAGAAGCGTAACGATTAGAGGATATCTGAGGGGGGCAACTCTAACGCGATCGCGCCCAATGCTCCCTTCCGAAAATCATTGAGAATTTGACGAGCCGCCCGCTCTTGATTGCCCTGGATTTTTCGTTCCGCGAAGGTTTTGATGTAGCTTTCACCAGTCAAATCGTCCAGCGCTAATCCATATCGGGCTTGCAGCGAGGAAGTAAGCTGGAGGGACTGAAGGCGATCGACTAGAGAAGCCGCCACGCGCTGGTTATCATAAGCTGCTTCACCAATGTCATCACAAATTGCAAGTTTTAGGGCTGCGTCCTGGTCGTTGAGCTTGTTGGGTAGGACTCCTGGCGCATCCAACAATTCGATTTGATCCGAAATTCTCACCCAGCGCAATTGGCGAGTGATCCCTGCGCGGCGAGCACTTTCGACGACTCTACGTTTGAGTAAGCGATTGATCAGCGCCGACTTGCCCACGTTAGGAAAGCCAATCACAACCGCTCGAATCGGCCGGGGCAGCATTCCGCGATCGCGCCTTCTCTGATTGACCTGTGCCCCCGCTTCCTGGACTGCCTGAGAAATCGCCTCAATCCCTTTACCATGTTGCGCGTCTGTAAAGTGAGGCTCGTCGCCGTGTGATCGAAACCATTTTGTCCAGCGCTGCCGCATTTCAGAAGACACCATATCGACACGATTGAGAACCAAGACGCGCCCTTTGCCCTCGATCCACTGATTGACCTGGGGGTGGTGCGTCGCCAACGGAATTCGTGCATCGCGCACTTCCAGAACGACATCGACACGCTTAAGTTGCTCAAGCAGCGATCGTTCTGCTTTGGCGATGTGACCGGGATACCACTGGATGGGAGGGGAGGACATGGGAGGGATGAGGGATGAGGGATGAATGGGGGTCAGGGTAACCAGGTTTCAAGTTCAGCCTTTTAACGTGAATTCGATGAGGTTTTTTTGCTTCGTTCTTCAGCGCTTCTGCCCCCCAACCCCCCAACTTTGGGGGACTTTCAGACAAGATCTTGGGTTCAAAGTCCCTCACTCGTGGGGGATTTAGGGGGCTGCCTGGATTCACAACCGCAGCGAAAGATTTCATCGAATTCACGTCCTTTTACGGTTGGCTGTTTACACGGGTTCCAGGTTGTCGGAGTTCTCTTAAGAGAGGGAGATGGAGATGAATATAGCGCCAGTTTGATGAAAATTTTTGCTTTGTTACTCAACGCTTTTGCCCCCCAACCCCCTAGTTCTGGAGACTTTCAGACAAAAGTTCTCGTTCAAAGTTCAGAATTTCGTCGGCTCTACCTAAATTCAAGCTCACCTGTCAAAGACTTTCAGAACTGACTACCTGTATGGGTTACTCACAAACCTCCATCTTAAGCGCTTTCCTCCCTCCTCCCTCCTCCCTCCTCCCTCCTCCCTCTCTTACGGAACAACCAGCACCGGACAAGGCGACAAGCTGATCACTCGATTGGTGACACTCTCGATCGCCCCCTCGGTCGTCAGTCCCAATCCTCGGCAACCCATAACAATTAAATCGGCTCCTACTTCGTCGGCAACATCGCAGATCGTGAAGGCGGGCTTTCCCTCTCGCTCTAAGACTTCGGGTTCGATGCCTTGCTGAGAAAAGAGATTTTTGGCATTTTGCAAGAGTTCTGCCACTGCTTCTGGAGAAGTCATGGTGTCAGGCGTAGGAGTTTCGTCAGAAGGCTCAACGACAGAGAGAATCACCAGCCGACTTTGATGAGTTTGTACCAGGTCAGCAACCGTTTCAGCGGCTTGACGAGATTCGCGGCTTTGATCCACTGGAAACAGAACAGTCTTAAACATGAATGTTGTCTCCGAAATTCGGACAATTGAACAAAACGTTCTCTATTTTCTGAAGTTAGCGCACGATCGCTCAAATCTGCGATCGACGTGACAATTTAATGGAAAAATAGGAATAGGTAGAAAGACTCACTTAGGAGACCCATCCGTGCCCAAGAAGACTGTCAACAACTTATCCTCCTCTGATCTGCAAGGCAAACGTGTATTGGTGCGAGCAGACTTTAACGTTCCGGTAGACGATCAGGGCAACATTACGGACGATACCCGCATTCGGGCCGCTTTGCCGACGATTCAAAATCTCACATCCAAAGGGGCAAAAGTCATCCTTTGCAGTCACTTTGGGCGACCAAAAGGGGTGGATGATAAGCTGCGTTTGACTCCTGTATCTCAGCGTCTCTCTGAATTGCTCGGTCAGCCTGTTGCCAAAACCAATGATTGTATCGGAGATGAAGTGTCTGCCGCCGTCTCTCAGCTAAAAGAGGGCGATGTGCTGCTGCTCGAAAACGTTCGGTTTTACAAAGAAGAAGAAAAGAACGATCCCGAATTTGCTCAAAAGCTGGCTGCTGTGGCTGACTTGTACGTCAATGACGCTTTTGGAACGGCTCACCGCGCCCACGCTTCGACCGAAGGCGTTACCAAGTATCTCAAACCTTCTGTCGCTGGGCTGCTGGTTGAGAAAGAATTGGAGTACTTGCAGAACGCGATCGAGCAGCCTCAACGTCCTTTGGCGGCGATCGTCGGTGGCTCCAAAGTCTCTAGCAAAATCGGCGTAATCGAAACACTATTAGATAAGGTTGACAAACTGCTAATTGGCGGCGGCATGATCTTTACCTTCTACAAAGCTCGTGGTCTGAGCGTCGGTAAGTCGCTCGTCGAAGAAGATAAATTGGAACTCGCCAAAACATTAGAAGCTAAAGCCAAAGAAAAAGGGGTTGCGCTGCTGTTGCCCACGGATGTGGTTCTCGCAGACAATTTCTCAGCGGATGCTAACACTCAAATCGCCAGCATTGAGAGCATTCCCGACGGCTGGATGGGCTTGGATATCGGCCCTGACTCGATCAAAGTGTTTCAAGAAGCGCTGGCTGACTGCAAGAGTGTGATTTGGAATGGGCCGATGGGCGTGTTTGAATTTGATAAGTTTGCGGCGGGGACAGAAGCGATCGCCCACACCCTAGCCGAACTCACACCCAAAGGCACTACAACCATTATCGGAGGCGGTGACTCAGTAGCAGCCGTCGAAAAAGTTGGTCTTGCCAGTCAGATGAGCCACATTTCTACAGGTGGCGGTGCCAGTCTCGAACTGCTCGAAGGCAAAGAATTGCCCGGAATTGCAGCCCTGGACGAAGCGTAAAAAAATTGGGGAATGGAGGTCGGGAGCCGTTTGGTCAAAGCTTTCTACAGCCTATTCCCCTTTACAATTGCCCTGAGATGGGCTGACAGGTGTTGCCATCTTTGCCGGATGAGTTGCGTGAAATCAGTTCTTCGCGCTGCAAGATTTGATTGTCGTAGCCAAAAACTCGAATGTCACATACGCCCGTTGCCCCCGGAGCGACGATCGCAAACATGCCGTCTGGACTCTCATCACGCAGGCTTTTGCCGTTGTTAAAGGTGGCTTCGATCGCCGAGACCTGGGGTGACAGTACTTGACCATAGAGAACGGTGTGGCGGTCTTTGCCTTTGACGGCAGCGCGGTTTACTCCGTAGTCAATCAGCTTGGCTGACGTAGATTTAGCCTTTTGAGATTCCTGAGCCGGATGGCTCCCACTGCTGCTCAGGTGCCACTCCATGCCGATTCGCTTCATGGCTCGGTAGCTTAATACCTGTTTTGAGGCCTTCTTTTCGCTGGCAAAGGTGGGCTTATCGTCATCTGGGCAAGCCCCCCGATAAACCGCGACGATGCCCTTCGACCATTTGCGCGTAGTCAAGACCTGAAAGTTCTTTGCTTCTAAATCTGGCCTACCGGGACATGAAAAAGGCTGGCGTAGCGCTTCTTCTGGAGTCGCAGCGACCAATGAAAACGTGTATCCTCCTGCCGCCGTCAAAACCAGACAACCTATCAGACAACCTGCCCATCGTCGATTCATGGTTGATCGCGCTTTCTATAGATTAAGAACTTGATAGCCTCACTTTGCCCTAGTTGCCCAAAGTCTTAACTCTTTCTCAAGTTGAGTCTTCTTCATGAGTGTGATTCAAAATTCAGGCTTTGTCATGAAATAGCCACTTACGATCGAGCCTTTAGAAGATGCTCAAAAAGCAAAGTCGCTGGCGATCGATTAAAATTCACCAACGACTCGTTTAACTTAGCAGCACTCTATGATTCAAAAGGTTCAAGCTGATCAATTCTCAACCAGGCATTGGGTGTGGGCACGGCACCAAACTTAACGAAAGCATAATCGCCCTTCATATCGACCACTTCGCCCTTAGTTTCATAAATGTAGGAGGGAAACCGCGCATCGCTGGCCTGTGCCTCCAAACTGTTTTCTAGTTTTTCTCGCACCGCACGCACCAGATCGCCTCTTTTGATTGCCATAATCTACCTCAAACTGGACTTACTTAGCATTTTAGGCAGTTTTGGGTGAAGATTTTAGACAAATAATAGATGGATACGATTGATGTGTGAGGTTGGTTTAATAGATGAGAGTGCGGCATGTCGCGACTTCAGATTAACTAAGGTGGCTTAATGGTTCAAGAAATGATGCAAGAGACTGCTCTGCTACGCCTGTTACAGCTTGCCAGTTCTACGTTGCCTGTGGGAGCTTACAGCTATTCAGAAGGGGTTGAGGCGATCGTTCAATCTGGAAAAATTGAGAGTGCAGAAAGTCTAGAACATTGGCTAAGACAAGAATTGCGGTATGGAGCGGCGCGCCTCGAAGCGGCTGTGATGGTGCGGGCGGCCCGTTCGCTCTCTGACCCTGCCACTGTGCTGTATTGGAACCGCTGGCTATCGGCTGCGAGAGAAACCGAAGAACTACGATCGCAAAGTTGGCAAATGGGGCGATCGCTACGATGCCTCTTTCAAGACCTTCAGCCCGACTCATTGCTCCTCACGCCTCACGCCTCGCTCCTCACCCCCTCCGAAAACTGCAACTTTGCGATCGCCTTCGGCATTGTGTCCGCGAGTTGGGAAATTGATGAACGATCGGCAGTGTTGGGCTATCTCCACAGTTGGGCGACCAATTTGATCAGCGCTGGCGTGAAACTGATTCCCCTCGGACAGACGGCTGGACAAAGATTATTGCTGGGATTGGGGGAAGCGATCGAGCGATCGACTCAAGAAGTTTTGACGCTGCAAGACGACGACCTCTCGACCTGCGGCTGGGGATTATCTCTGGCAAGTATGGCCCATGAAACGCTCTATAGTCGCCTGTTTCGCAGCTAAATATGAGTCCTGTACAATGAATTGCAAACAATGAATTTTGGCGTTGCTGATTGGAGGGATGACTCTGTGGGAAGTGTCCATCTTTTCGCCCTCTAAATCCCCCAAAAATGAGGGACTTTGAACCTTGGGTTTCCCTCCGCTTTGGGCATTTCATCCCCTGATTCAGCAACGCCTGAATTTTAATTGGTATGTCAATTCAATGAATCTCCAGGCTGCGTTGTTGAGATCTTCTGCCTCCCAAGTGCCAATTTTGGGGGACTTTGAGACCAGGGTTCTCAGTGAATTCTAAGCCTTGATAAGCATTGAATCGTAACCAGCGACGACTACAACTTTTCGGGTCAAACCAGAAGCAAAAATTCTATGAATGCATTTCGAGTGGGAATCGCAGGGCCAGTTGGATCGGGCAAAACGGCGCTAGTGGATGCGTTGTGTAAGGCAATGCGGCAAACGTTCAACATTGCGGTTGTAACGAATGATATCTATACGCAAGAAGATGCTCAGTTTTTGGTGAAAAGTCAGGCCCTGGAGCGCGATCGCATTCTCGGTGTTGAGACGGGGGGTTGTCCTCATACGGCGATTCGAGAAGATGCGTCAATGAATTTGGCGGCGATCGAAACCCTCGAACAGCGATTTCTAAATCTAGATTTAATTCTGGTCGAAAGTGGCGGTGACAATCTAGCCGCAACCTTTAGTCCCGAACTTGTCGATTTGAATATTTATGTGATCGACGTAGCAGGCGGCGACAAAATTCCCCGAAAAGGTGGCCCAGGTATTACAAAGTCTGATTTGCTTGTCATTAATAAAACAGATCTAGCCCCCTATGTAGGTGCTGACTTGAGCGTTATGGAGCGCGATGCTAAAAAGATGCGCGGAGACAAGCCTTTCGTCTTCACAAACCTCAAACTTCAAGTTGGACTGAGCGAAATTTTAGAGTTTATTCAAACTCAAGCGGGGTTGGCTCTTGGTACAAGATCGACAACTCAGCGTAATTTGCACTTGCATTAACGATAAGCAGGGTGCAGTAGATTTAAGCGAAAACAGCCACAAACCAAACTGTAGTTAGTCAACTAGCTAATTCAAGGTATTTAGATTGCACGAGCAATATACCTAGCAAAGATGCCGTCTGGTGAATACACAACATCCTCAATATGAAAACCAGCACGCTCTATCATTGGCTCCAGAAGCCAAGTGAAGGTTGAATGCTCATCACGGATGTGTTCTTCGAGATCAGTCCGAGTCCAACCATCTTCAGGATCGTCGTTGAGCGTGGCACACCACTCATCAAGGCGATCCTTTGCTTCTGACGGATCGAAGTTGTAGACAACATCCCACAGCCGAAGCACACCTCCCGTCCGAACGATATGTCGAAGTCGTTGAAGAGCTAGAGCTTTCCAGAAATCGGGAAGGTGATGGAGTGCATAGCGAGAATAGACGATATCAGCTTGCCTTCCTTGGTGTTCATAAGTGAGAAAACCAGACTGGACAACTTTAACATTCCGTAGGCAAGACTCACTAACCTTTGCCTTGAGCACGTCCAGCATTACAGGCGAAACGTCAACTGCAACCACCCGTGTACACATTGAGGCAACAGCAAGCGTGAACTGTCCAGTACCTGCGCCAATGTCTATCACTTCTGATTGCTCATTAAGTCCAAACCTTTTCATAAGTGCCACCTCTTCCATGACACTAGCATCTTCCTTAACGTCATATTGAGATGCGTGCTCGGCATCAAGATTTTCTCTGCCTGCGCTCTTCAATTCGTCTAGCATCCAATGGTTTTTTTTCTCAATCTTGTTCATCTTTCACTTGATCCCTAAATCAATAGCAATATTCTACTTTTTACCCAATGTTATCTTGACCTTGAAGTTCAGCATAACGTTGCTGTTCAGTGGCTATCCACAACCTCTGCCATAACACCAACCAACTTTGTTGCCCGCTGCAACAGCGTTGTTCTGCCGCGTTTGAGGCGAGAGTTTAACGACTCCAAACGATATCACAGACATAATTTGTCAGGCATTACTTGACACTCTACTCGACAAAGATGTAAGGTAGTACTTGACGGTGAGCAGGCAACCCCATGAAAAACCGACTGAAAGAACTTCGCCAACTGCACCGATGGTCACAAGCTGAACTTGCCAGACAACTGGGAGTCAGTCGTCAGTCAGTAAATGGGTTTGAATCTGGAAAGTTTGACCCCAGCCTAGAGATGGCTTTCAAAATTGCCAGCCTGTTGAATGTCGCGATCGAAGAAATATTCATTTATGAGAGGACACACGCGATGCCGACTCTAGTTGAACAAGTCAAAAACTTCATTGAAGAGAATATCAATTCTTTGGTGGAGGGTGGAGTGCTGAGTGCTGAGGATTTGCTGGAGCGTTATGCTGCTGGAGAACGGGATTTTAGTGGAATCTACCTGATCCGGTTAAAATTTGGGAAAAAGTTTCCGATGGGTGTTGACTTGAGCGGAATCAATTTGAGTGGTGCTAATTTGAGTGAGTCCGATTTGCGGAAAGTTAACCTGAGTGGTGCTAATTTGAGTGGAGCCGACCTGAGCAACTGTTTGATTGAGAATGCTAACTTGAGTGGTGCTAATTTGAAAAATACTCAGATGACCGAAAGTAATCTCAGTGGTGCTGATTTGACTAGTGCTAACCTTGTTTACACTATTTTGACTGGTTCTAATTTGACTAATGCCAACCTTACAGATGCTCATTTCACCTACGTGATCGGTTCTAATGGCAAAATCATCAATTACAACGATTCTCCCAGTTGAACAAAATTGATGCTCAATCCGTGAACAATCAACTGACAGAAACCGTTTGAGCCAGACTAAAGAACGACTGAAACTACTCTACACCTACTAGATTTTTGAGGTCTTAGTAGGTGTTTTGTTGTTCATCTAACCAGTAATTCTCAAACCACCGCCACCACCTGTAACGTAAGCGGCAGAAATGACTGAAACGAAATGCAAAGACTCTATACCGTCCGCTCCACTGTGTTGTTAGACCATGCCTCACCGATCGCTTACGATAGACGCATTCACGCTTGTCTGAGAGTTTAAGCGATATCTCTTGATGAGTTAATTCTCTTGGTCAACAATCTCAGTTAGCTCAGAACAAACCCAGTCCAAGTGTGATCCTGTAATGAAAAAACCGAATCATAACGCTTCCACTAAGTTGGTATTTTTTTTGGGTTTGCTGCTTGTGTTCAGCGGTACAGTAATTGCCGGCCTCAACCCATTGGCTTCCCTAACCCCCGATTATTTCCCCCTCCGCGTTGGTGATTGGTGGCAGTACCAAACCGTCGATGTGGAATCTTCTGTTTACGGATCTGTCACTTCCAAATATAAGTTGAGCGGGGTGAGTCAGGAGAGACAAACCGATGGCACGCTCCTGTATGTGATTGGAACACCGTCTAAGGACAAGCCAAGTGAACTATTCTTGCGAGAATGGTACTCTAAACCTGCTGGGCAAGTGCTTGCTCATCGCAATGAATATCCCCTATGGTCGAAAGAGAATCGAGGTTTTTCGTTTGAGCCGCCACGCATTGTACTCAAAAATCCGCTACAACCAGGGGATTCTTGGGTGTGGGAGGGCAAGGGATTTTTTGGGGTGCCCACTATTGAAGTGAGTAAGGTTGTCGCCAGCGAAACTGTGGTTGTTCCGGCAGGTAAATTTCTATCCATGAAAGTTGAAACGCAGGGGTCGCTGATTCCGAATCAAAAAACTATCTCCTGGTATGCCAGTGGGGTTGGGTTGGTGAAGTCAGAGGAATATTCCAACTACAAAAGTTCTAGACCTGCCGCCCGCACTACGGAACTCCAGGATTACAGCTTTAGAATCAAAACCTAATCCTGTTTTGTCAACGAGATCTGTGATTTAAGGGACACAGTAAATGATGCGGTTGCTGTCATGCGGGCTAACGACCCGCTTCACCCGCCGCTAGTAACCTTTCGTTCTCAGCCAACCAACTCTCAACGGTCGGTGTGCAAGCGGATTGTGAGCTGGCTGATCGCGACTACGATTGCAAAACCGCTACACGACATAATTCTAAACCGTTTCCGTCATACCCGGAATGTGTCTCAACGACTCGAAACCCATACCCTTCTAGCTCTTGATCAACCCAGCCCTGAGTTAAATCATCACGACGACTGCGATATTGAGAAATGATCAATCGACCGCTTTGAGCAACAAACTCAGCCAATAATCTTTCGACAAAAGGCTTTCGATAATTGCGCGGCACGTAATCGAGTTCAGTTCGCACATAATCAAAGCACTGCGGCGGAGTCCAATTCCAGGCGTTACCCATATAAATATTGCCCGAAGATTGAAGGCGTTGTCGAGCTAAATCAACAAGTTTGGCTGAATAGTCCAGACCGTGAGGTGTAATCTCAACGCCTTTTAACTTTGCCCAAGCGACTAGACACTCCAACAAATACCCATTCGCACAACCAATATCGAGATATGTACCTGATCGCTTCACTGGTGCTATGTTTACGATCCGAAGTCGTATCCAATCCTCAAATGTCCCACTCTTACCAGATTGTTGCCACGCAGTAGGTGCGACTGCATACGCTGTTTCCAAGGTTTTTTTGACCTTTGCAAACCAATCTTGTAAATCGACCAACGCTACATCATCAAAGGCAAAACCACATTGACAATGCTTAATCGACTCCTTGACCTCTTGTAAACATTGAGGGCAACGCATAGCTAGTCAAAGTTAAAAACAATTCAAGATCCAATTAATTTTCCCTCCCCACCGACGACTTGTAAACAACGCTCCTATCGACCAGAACGAAGCCAGCTAACGTTCCGGTTGAGCGGCGATGAGAGAACTTAAACGCTAGACGAAAAGACTCTGAACGTCCGCTCCAAGCGAATTGTGTACGCCCAGCATGGGCGTGAACTAATGGGGTGAAAGTCCCCTGTCGGAGAACCAACGTCCAAATGATCACTTCTATAGATCCGAGTGACGACAACGACTAGCTTAAGGCAAGGGCGTTTCCGCGAGGAAGGGTCTGAAGGAAGCCAGCGGCAAACCTGCGAGCCGACGAACAGAAATGTCCTAGAAGGCTGAGATCCCTGTGGCTTTGTGAGCACAACATCACAAAGCCTTTTGGTTCAGGGGACACAGTAAATGACACGGTTGCGGCGGGACAGTTCACGCTCTTATCTGGGGAGATCTGCTCAAGCGGCGGTCTGAGTGTCTACGGGAGTCTGATTGAGGTCTAGCTGGAAACGGTGAGGTAGCCACAGAACCCTACGGAAGCTCAGGTAGCACGTCTGGTGGTAACGGGGTGATTGAGCAGAAGTCAGCAGATGCCATAGTAGCCAAAGGCTCATCGTAATGGGTGGGACTCCGGTGTTGGGCTGAACTTCAGAGAGCAGGGAGGAGCCGTAAAGCTCGACGTGGCGATGAACCCGGATGGGGGAGCTAAACTGTCGGCGCTTAATTGCGTAACCACCCCTGGACATTGATTCTTCGGATTCAAACCGTCTAAACCTCTTTGAGGAAGCGCCCCGTGCGGAGCCGCATGCGGGGTGCTGTGGGAGCTGGAGGGGAAAACCCTCCGGCGACCCGATTATACGGCTGTCGCCACTGAATGTCATCTACCAGCACTCGTGTCTTGAGTAGCTTCTGTTCTCTCATTTTTCACTGCGCGGTAGTACCAACGACGAAATCTCAGTGAGGGTTCATCAGTAGGCACATTATATCCTTCGTTTACATTGGGAACTTCACCGATTTGTGACTCAACCATAGTCCGATCGTCGTCGGATGCTGCAAAAAACTCAGCAAAATCGAAGTTACTCCGATCGATCCCAGGGTTGGGTAGAAGAACCTGCATAAATCGCATTTGCTGAGTGTTAATCGGAATGGCAAAGAAATGGGGAAGAAGAGGCATTCCGTCTAGGTTTAAAACGATATTATTCGGCTGATGCCAGTCAATTTCAGTTCCAGAGGATAAGGTATTGAGCCGATTGGTAACCGTCATCCCATCTGCTGTTGAAGTAACAGTGATTTGGGCGATCGCATCTTTGTGTGCTGCGTCATTTAGCTCGCCACCAAATGAATTTCGATGAACAAAAGGAAGATGCAGATAATCCAGCGAAATATCAACTGCCTGTGTCCAATGAGCATTCCAGATCTCATGGTGAATTACATAGCGATCCTCGAACTCTAATAAGCTCGACGGCAACTCTGGTTCTGGCACATTTTCGGTTCCTGTAAAAATCCAGAGCATCCCTGCAACCACTCTGACCGGAAAGCTCACGATCAACAGTTTTGAGAGGTGAGTTGAGTTGAGTGAGTTGAAGGGAACCTGAACACAAGCACCATTTGCGGCAAACTGCCAGCCATGATAGGGACATTCAAGGCAACCGTCGGCTGTCACTTGTCCCTGTGAAAGCGGCGCACCGCGATGAGGACAGCGATCCAGAAACGCTGCAAACTGATCAGACGAACTCCGAAATAGAACGAGTGATTCGCCCGCTAATTCAACTGCAATGGGAACTGTCCCAATTTCAGCGACAGGCAACACAGGAGTCCAAAAGTTAGGAAACATCTCAAACATGGCAAAATCAACTCCATCACAAGTTCTTGGATGTTGTCCAACATAGAACTCTGCTCCTGACAGCGTTATGTCAGTGGCTGAAATCCAGATAATTTCATTCTCTCAAGTTGAAATTCTGTATATGTATCAAGATTAATTGCTTGACTTGGAAATTCAAAATCTGAAGCAAAATCCAGATCTTGAATGCGATCAATGCGGAAATCTCTGTAGGTTTTTCTGAGCGTACACCAGGTTCCAACCGTCCATTTACTGCCCCAGCAGAATAGTCCCAACGGGAAGATGATTCTCTGAGACAGTTGCTCATTCAAGCTCAAGTACTCGATTTTGACGGCTTGTTGCTGTTGAATGGCTCGATAGAGATCGTTCCAATATCTTAAGCTTTGGTCACTCAAAAGATGACCTAATGCCCGAATAGATGCGCGAGTTGGATCAAAACTGCGTGGCGGCAACACTGCTCCAATTTTGCTGAGAAGCGTTTTTGCTGCTGCCTCCAAATCAGTCCCAGTCGATCGCGACAGCATTTCAACACCCAACATAAGAGCGGCAATTTCATCATGCGTTAAAGTGAGCGGCGGCAACTCAAAATCTTCATCCAGAGCATAACCGACACCAGGCTCACCGTAGACTGGAATACCACTCAATGAAAGATCGTCGATATATCGGTAAATTGTACGCACAGAAACACCAACTCGTTCAGCGAGTTGTTCTGCTGTAATGGGTTGGTGGGATCTGATAAGATTCACCAGTTGAAAAAGACGGTCAGCTTTCCTCATGCTGGACATCAATTGATCTTAATTGTTAAGGCATATAACCCTTCTCATCAACCGTATCGCACTTCTATACGTAAAAACTAAACTTAATCTGGAACATCTACAGACATCTTTTGAACCTCTGCCAAGACTGATAAATCAAGCCGTATAACTATTATTTCTGCCGTTTGACTAGAACAAACAGTGTAAAAGGATTCTGAAGATAATTATCCTGTATACAATCAGCATAACTCGTGTTTTTCAAGGTTTTATACCAAATCTTCGCAGGATAACTCCTCTATTTCGGCACTTATACCGAGCAATTCCTAGATTCTTTAATTGTTAGAGAAGAATTACTTGTAGCGCCATTTGGGAGAGGCTAATGAAAAGTAGTCCGAAATGAGAAAGCTCTCTCGCTTTTCCGAAATAGGACGATCGAGCTTAAAAATCTTCAGGAAAGGGAGTTCTTTTTGTTGTAGTAAACTAAAGAAACGATTCGGAGACATAGATATGGCTCGACTGCTCAAGCGCTGGGAGTCTCCTCGCCGTGAGGGACGCAACCACAAAGGCAAAGGCGGCACTGCCCGTCAGCGACAACTCAAAAAGCAAACTCAACTGCTAAGAAAGAAACTTCAAGACGGCTCACAGCCTGACAACGATGGGGGGAGAGGACAAACAGAGTCTACTCCCTCTATTTTTTTGAGCAGCGAATCGGTAGGCTAAACTTAAACCATTCTTTGTGTGAGCGTTGCGATCGTGGATTATGACTCTGCTCGTCGTCTCTTGTTAGACCAATCTCGCTTTGGTGTTGCCGATACTTTTTTGGGGCGGCTCCAGCGCAGCCATCCTCCTATGCCGGGTCAGGTGACCTCGATTTTGCTGGCGTTGAAGGTGGTGTTTGAGGCGTTGAAAGAAGAAGGGGCGATCGATCGAGATCTCGCTTACGCTCTACATCTGGTGTCCAGCGAAGGCCGACAATTGTTTGAAGTGGGATTGAGAAAAAGTTCCGACTGCCCTCCTCTGCTCAACGAAGACTTAACTCGAATCGCATTGGCCGTAAAAAGCATTTTTTCTGGTGTTTGGCAGGGATGAAGAAGAGCGTTTCGGTAGGATAGTAAGGAGTAGGCGGACACGGTGATTTGTAAGGCAACTATTCAAAATAAGTTGAACATTCAGATACAGTTTTATAGATTTGTATTTCTCAGGAATTCTAGCTTCAGTAGGAGTTTAAACAGCCATACGACTAATCTGTTCAACTTATTTTGAATAGCTTCCTAAGCATTGCTACGGATGTAGCATGAGCTTAAGCAAAGTCAATCTTTTGAATTTTCTCAATAACAGTTTCTAGATTGATTTTTGTTTCAGCAAGTAGCTCAAAAGAAGGTTGAATCGCAGTCTGCTGTAAGTTGTCTGAAAATTCATTCAGTTTTTGCAAATTTTTGCTCGGCTCAGAGAAATAATCTGAAGCAATTTCTGCTGCTTCATTCACAACTTTGAGATACTCATGATGAAGTTCAGAGTACGTTCTATTATAAAGAATAAGATTTTTGTAAAAGCTTTCTCTACTTACAGACCACATTTTTAGTGGTTCGATTATTAGGAAATTCTTCCAGAATTCTTGAATTGACTGGATATCAAAATCTGTTGTAGCTTGAAACTTCTCTATCTCATCGTTAATGATTTTTGAATACTCTTGGCGAAACCTTCCAAGTAATTCACTTTCTTTCGCCCCTATACGAATAGGAAATCTGTCTGAAGCTTTTGCGGTAAGGGACTTGCCAAGAAATAGAATCCCGGTCATTCTAGGGGAGAAGAGTT